>JBKEBE010000161.1:0-2110 GCA_047973025.1 Paludibacteraceae bacterium | reverse complement strand
TATCTCTTTCTTTTATATTGTCAATCTTATAACATTGGTTGGATACAGACAGCAAAAAAAAGGAACACAACCAAAAACCAACATTTAAGGTGGTTTTAGCATCGGGGTTCCACCTCTTCCCATTCCGAACAGAGAAGTTAAGCCCGATTACGTCGATGGTACTGCAAGACAACGTGGGAGAGTAGATAGCCGCCGTCTTATTTTCCAAAAACCCTTCACAATTCAATTTGTGAAGGGTTTTTTGTGTGTATAATAGATCTTTTCTCTGAATAAACACAATCTGTCTTATTAACAAAATGAAAGTCGGCAGATATACCATCGTTCGGTTGTCAATGACCCTTTCGACTGTTGCAATACTGAAAACAAGAAGTGATAGATAAAATGAAGTTCGTAATAAAAAGAATGAAAGTGGTTAGGATAGATAATTTTTTGTGCAATTATTGAAAAATTAATACGTTGACTCGATTTAATGCAAAACAAACAAGGGTACCAATATCTGGCACCCTTGTGTTTTCATTGAGCTGTAATTTCCTGACTATATGTTGTTAAATAGTAAATATGCGACTATTAGCGTCAAAACAATATTAAACCCTTGCGCGGTAAGGAAAGTCCAGATGTATTTGGAATTTTCTTTTTTGAAAATATAGCGGAAGTCAGTTTCCAAACCGATACAGATAAAGGCAATGGAGAAAAGCATTTCACGGGCACCTTTATTGGCTACTTTGGATAAATCCTTAGCTACATCGGGCGCAAAAGCAAAACTAAAAATCAGCGAAGCCACGATGAATCCCAACACAAATTTAGGAAATCGCTCCCAGAGTACTTTTCCGGACGGACGTATTTCGGATTTTTCTCCTTTGACAGACCAGAAAATCGATATGGCAAACGCGGCTACGCCAAGGAGTACATTTTGTGCCGATTTGATGATTACGCTGTACTTTTCGGCAGTCTCTCCGATAAATTTACCGGATGCTACCACAGCGGCAGTCGTGTCAATAGTCCCACCGAGCCAAGCACCGGCTACTTCTTCTCTAAGTCCGATCCATTGAGCTATATAGGGAAGCAGGTACATCATCGGGATAGCGACGATTAGTACGAGAGACACGACAAATGATAGCTTCTTGGGATCGCCTTTGATGGCGCCACTCGTGGCGATCGCTGCCGAAACACCACAAATGGAAACGGCACTGGAGAGAATCGTGGACATTTCGCGATCAACCTTGAATACACGTGTTGCTATCCAAAAACTAAAATACCAAACCGCCAGCACTACGATGATTGCCTGTATCATCCCTAATCCGCCGGCTTTCATAATTTCCTTGAAAAGTATGGATGACCCCAGAATAACCAATCCTGCTTTTATGTAGTATTCGCTGCGAACGGCAGAAGCCATCCATTTGGGTAGTCCTACGGTATTTCGAATTAGCAGACCAATGGCTACTGCAAAAAACACCGATTCAAGACCGATTTTCTTGATGGCGGGTATCCCGCTGAGATAACGGGCTGCAAGTGCCAAAATAAAAATAATCACGAATGAAAGAATGAAACCTTTTCCGTCTTTATTTCCCATAAAAAGATAACCCAAAAAAGAAAATAAACCGATGATAAGGAAAAGGAAATAATCGCTTGTCATCATCTTCGGGAAAAGGATAACAATAGTTAAGGTAACAATACCGATTAAGGTTGCCGTCCAATCTTCGTTTCGTAATGATTTTAGCATTTTGATTGTTGTTTAGTGATTTTTTTTAAGTTAAGCGACAAAAATACGAATAATTCGACAAAAAGCAATAGGGAAGTCAGGTATTCGCACTTTTTTTTTCCCAAAAAAAAGTCTTTGGAGTACTCCAAAGACTTTTACGTTCATTGGTCTCAGTCGTTAGTTGAAACTATGCACTTTCAGTGCAAGACTTTCAGTTTCTACAAATTTTTCACTCAAGTATTATATTGTCATTGTCATTGTTTTCGGGTTTTCTATGGTGTTCCAAATAATTTTGTACCATTTCGTCAGTAATGTTACCAGTACTCCAAACTCCGTATCCAATTGCCCAAAAATGTCGTCCCCGGTATTTTTTACTGATGTGAGGGAACTCTTCTTGTATTCTTCTTGAAG
>JBKEBE010000005.1:0-35029 GCA_047973025.1 Paludibacteraceae bacterium | reverse complement strand
CTTCAAGAAGAATACAAGAAGAGTTCCCTCACATCAGTAAAAAATACCGGGGACGACATTTTTGGGCAATTGGATACGGAGTTTGGAGTACTGGTAACATTACTGACGAAATGGTACAAAATTATTTGGAACACCATAGAAAACCCGAAAACAATGACAATGACAATATAATACTTGAGTGAAAAATTTGTAGAAACTGAAAGTCTTGCACTGAAAGTGCATAGTTTCAACTAACGACTGAGACCAATGAATGAAAAAAATATCTTAACTTTGAGATAAATCAGTCCAAAGTTTGGGGAGTAGTTTTACCCGACAGAAAATTGAACAAACAGGTTAAGTCAAACAACTGCTGTCAAAGGAATTAGACCGTGTGCTGAACTGCTGAACTAATCCCGATTAATATCAAAACGACTTCAACGGTATGTCGGATGAGAAAAATCGTAGTATTTTGCCTTAGTAGCTCCGTGAGATATAGGTGTTCTGATTTGATATGGATATTAGTACAATCGTTTGTATTCTATGAAAAATACGTAAAAATATGCCGGATAATTATAAATGTCGAAACACAGATGGATTGATTAGACAACAAGTGTCTTGACAAAATAGCTGTCAATCAATAATCAACAGCTATTTTGTCATATCGTAATCAACATTAATATTCATCCCAACGCTTAATTCTCAAGTCTTCCATTGGAACGGTGCAGAACGCGTCAATAAACGCCGACGCCAGTCTCGCGTTGGTAATCAGCGGAATGTTGAAATCCACAGCGCCACGACGGATAATGTAACCGTTGGTCAACTCTCGTTTGGTAATATTTTTCGGAATGTTGATAATTAAATCAAAACGCTTGTCGGCGATCATGGTTTTGATGTTTACATCGCCTTCTTCGTCGGGCCAGTTTACATCTGTGGCGTTCACACCATTTTCTCCCAAAAATTTTTGTGTGCCGTGGCTGGCATAGAGTTCAAACCCTTTCGCGTGAAGTAGCTTGCAGGCTTCCAGCAAGTCCACTTTGGATTTGGCTTCGCCGGATGAAATCAAAATACCCTTTTTCGGAATCTTATATCCTACGGAAAGCATCGATTTAAGCATGGCTTCCGCGAAATCGTCGCCAATACAGCCCACTTCGCCGGTTGACGACATATCCACACCCAATATGGGGTCAAAGTTATGCAGACGTGAGAATGAGAATTGAGAAGCCTTCACACCGATATGTTCCAAGTCGAAAACCGAGCTGTCCGGACGGTAGTAAGGTGCATCCAGCATTACGCGCGTGGCGGTTTCGATAAAGTTACGTTTCAGCACTTTGGATACAAACGGGAACGAACGAGAAGCACGCAAGTTGCACTCGATTACTTTAATTTCGTTATTCTTCGCTAAATATTGAATGTTGAACGGTCCCGTGATATTCAACTCATTGGCTATTTGTTTTGAAATCCTTTTGATACGGCGCATCGTCTCAAAATAAATCTTCTGCGCCGGAAAAACCAGCGTCGCGTCGCCGGAATGTACGCCGGCAAATTCCACGTGTTCAGAAATTGCGTATTCCACTACTTCGCCATCCTTGGCTACCGCGTCAAATTCAATTTCTTTGGCATTTTGTAAAAAAGATGACACTACGACCGGATATTCCTTGGAAACATTTGCCGCCAGCTCTAAAAATGTATGCATCTGCTCTTTGTCGTAGCATACGTTCATCGCAGCACCGGAAAGCACATACGAAGGACGAATCAGTATCGGAAAACCAACTTCAGCCACAAATGCGTCTATCTCGCCAAAACTTGTCAATTCTTTCCATCGTGGCTGGTCGATACCGAGTTGGTCGAGCATTGCCGAGAATTTATGACGATTTTCGGCGCGGTCGATGGATAGTGCCGAAGTCCCCAATATCGGAATATCTCGACGGTGTAGCTTGATGGCTAAGTTGTTGGGGATTTGTCCGCCTACCGACACGATAACACCTTTCGGATTTTCAATATCGATAACGTCCAGCACACGCTCAAAGGTCAATTCATCAAAATAAAGCCGGTCGCACATGTCGTAATCGGTAGAGACCGTTTCCGGATTGTAGTTAATCATTACCGACTGATAACCCAGTTTTCGTGCCGTTTCTACCGCGTTTACCGAACACCAGTCAAACTCTACGGAAGAACCGATGCGGTATGCGCCCGAGCCGAGAACGACTACCGTTTCAGCATCGCTTTTCTTTGGAGAAAAAGCGTCCTGCGCGCCGTAGGTAAAATACAAATAATTCGTTTTGTCCGGATTTTCAGAAGCTACGGTATTAATTCGGCGAACGGTTGGAGTTATTCCCAATTTTTTACGACGATTACGGACACGTAGTAAATCGTTTTCCAACGAACCTTCTTTGCCTTCCAGCAAGCGGGCTATTTGAAAGTCGCTAAATCCAAGTCGTTTAGCTTCCGTGAGAACATCTTCCGGAAGTTCGTCGATTTTGCTGAATGTTGCCAAGTGGCGACTGTATTTGAATATGTTTTCTAATTTGTCGAGAAACCACTTGTCTATTTTGGTCAGCGCTTCGATTTGTTCGACCGAATATCCTTTCTCGAAAGCATCGGCGATAGCGAAAATCCGCATATCGGTCGGATTGGAAAGCGCTTCTTCCACATTGTCAAAACTCAATTCGCGATTGCCTACAAATCCGTGCATCCCCTGTCCAATCATCCGCAATCCCTTCTGAATGATTTCTTCAAAGGATTTTCCGATAGACATGATTTCGCCTACCGATTTCATCGAAGACCCTATTTCGCGACTTACACCGGCGAACTTTGTCAAGTCCCAGCGTGGAATTTTCACGATCATGTAATCGACCGTGGGGGCAATATAAGCGGAATTTCGGGTACCCATTTTGCCAATCTGGTCTAGCGAATACCCCAGAGCTAACTTTGTAGCGACAAAAGCCAGCGGATAGCCGGAAGCTTTGGATGCCAAAGCGGACGAACGGCTCAAACGGGCGTTAATCTCAATGATGCGGTAATCGTTGGTCGCGGGGTTGAAAGCATACTGAATGTTGCATTCGCCTACGATACCGATGTGGCGCACCACTTGTCGGGCTATGTCTTCCAAATAAGCGATTTGCTCTTTGCTGAGTGTGATGATCGGAGCCACCACGATACTCTCGCCGGTATGAATACCGAGTGGATCGAAGTTTTCCATCGGAACCACCGTAAAGCAGTGGTCATTCTTGTCGCGTATCACTTCAAATTCGATTTCTTTCCATCCCTTGAGGCTTTCTTCTACTAATATCTGGTTGGAAAAGGATAGTGCGCTGTCGCAAAGTTCGATAAATTCTTTTTCGTCTTTGCAGATGCCCGAACCTAACCCCCCCAAGGCGTAAGCCGACCGAACCATGACCGGAAATCCGATTTCGTGTGCGGCTTTTAGTGCGTCTTTTAAGTTTTCTACCGCTTGTGAAATTGGAGTTTTGGCGTCAATTTCATTCAATTTCCTGACAAACAAATCGCGGTCTTCGGTAATCATGATTGCTTCAACAGATGTGCCAAGCACCTTTACACCGTATTTGTCCAAGGTACCGCTTTGGTACAATTCCGTACCACAATTCAGCGCGGTCTGTCCGCCGAAAGCGAGTAAGATGCCGTCCGGTTTTTCTTTCTGAATGACTTCTTCTACAAAAGTCGGTGTGATAGGCAGAAAATAGACTTTGTCGGCTACCCCTTCGGAAGTCTGAATGGTCGCAATATTTGGATTTATCAATACTGTTTCAATTCCTTCTTCTCGCATCGCTTTGAGCGCTTGTGAGCCGGAGTAGTCAAATTCGCCCGCCTGTCCTATCTTTAACGCTCCGGAGCCGAGCAAAATTACTTTTTTGATGGATTTGTCCATATCGAATGATGTGCAATAAATTTCAGATTTTATTCAAAAAAAATCGGAAGTAAACGAGAGCAGTTGTCTCTATTTCTTCCGATTGATAAGAAAAACGTGTTGTTCAAGAACTATATTATCTAACAAAAAAAAGTCCCATAAAAAAGAATCAACCTTAAATACAGAACATAATAGTGTGTAATACATAATTTCTTGGTTTCCGGATTTAATAAAACGCAACTAATTTTCATCAGCTGCGTTTCATCTCGTTTTGTGGTACCACCAGGAATCGAACCGGGGACACAAGGATTTTCAGTCCTTTGCTCTACCAACTGAGCTATGGTACCATTTTGGTTTTGCGACTGCAAATGTACTGTATTTTTTTGAAATGCAAAAATAAATCTAAAAATATCGTTGATAATTTTTATCTTTTTGTGAAAAATATTTTTCCTTTTTGCTCTAAAACGCAAAATAAATTACAATACACAGCTGACACATTAAGAAAAAAACTTAATTTTGTATTCCTATATAACTAATAAGGGATAGGACGTAATTTATGTTTATGCAGGTAAGTGTTGAACTTTTTCTACTCATAATTTCGGTATTGCTTTTTGTGAGTTTGCTGGTCGGTAAGATGGGAAGTCGGTTTGGTGTTCCTACTTTGTTGCTGTTTTTGTTGATAGGGATGCTATTCGGCGGTGAAGGTCTTGGGGTACAATTCAATTCGCCTAAAGTCGCGCAGGCTATCGGTGTGGTAGCACTCAATATCATTCTTTTCTCCGGTGGGATGGATACGCGTGTCTCCGAAGTCAGACCCATTGCCGTTCAGGGAATTGTACTTGCTACGGTAGGGGTACTACTGACGGCGTTAATTACCGGATTTTTTGTCTTTTGGCTGACGAATAATTTCTTTCATTCGGTTACTTTTTCGTTATTAGAATCAATGCTACTGGCGAGCGTAATGTCGTCAACCGATTCGGCATCCGTATTTTCCATCCTTCGTTCCAAAAACCTTTCACTCAAAGAAAACTTACGTCCGCTACTCGAATTTGAAAGCGGAAGCAACGACCCGATGGCTTATATGCTGACCATTATTTTGATTCAGTTGATGCATTCGCCGGATGTGAGCGGTTGGACGGCAGTTTGGTTATTTACCAAACAATTGATCCTTGGTGGATTAGCCGGCTATTTTCTCGGACGATTTTCGGTTCGGATTATTAATAAAATCAACATGGACAATGATGCGCTGTACTCGGTGCTGTTGATCACGTTGATGTTTTTCTTGTTTGGATTTACGTCTTTTATTGGTGGAAATGGGTATCTGGCGGTATATGTAGGTGGCTTGTTTATCGGTAACAGCCGATTTATACATAAACGTAGCTCGTTGAAGTTCTTCGATGGATTGACTTGGTTGGTTCAGATTATCATGTTCCTGACACTCGGACTACTTCTCAATCCTTCCGAATTATTGCCCATAGCCGGCGTGGGAATTGTTATCGGGTTGTTTATGATTTTTCTTTCGCGTCCGTTGGCAGTACAGACCAGCCTGCTTCCTTTCCGAAAATTAAGTGCTAAAGCGCGCTCTTACGTGTCGTGGGTAGGACTGCGTGGTGCCGTGCCGATTATTTTCGCCACGTATCCTTGGATTGACGGATTGCCCAAAGCCAAACTCATTTTCAACATCGTTTTCTTCATCACCATCCTATCCTTGTTGATTCAAGGAACGACGGTTGGTGCTATGGCGAAATGGTTGCATCTGTCTGAACCCGTTCAGAAAAAGCGTAAATTGAAGAATTTTGACGTGGAGATTGCGGATGAAATAAAATCGTTTATGAGTGAAATATCTATCAAAGATGAATTTCTCGCGAATGGCAGCCGGCTGATGGACATTAATATTCCTGAGAAAACGCTTATAGCCATGGTTAAGCGCGATGACCTGTATTTCATTCCCCGTGGTAATACCGAGTTGATGGTAGGCGATAGGATTTTGGTAATCACAGACGACGAACTGGAGCTGGAGCAGACTTACAAGTCCATGAAAGGCGAGGCGGAAGAATGATGTTTTTCTATTCGCGATTAATTTAGGATCAAACGTTAATGTAGGATTTTATTTTTCCAGCGATTCTCGAATGCTTTTGGGTAGTTTTTTTACCACTTCGTCATACGAATGCCGTATCAGCTCTTTCAGTAGATGCTCAGGAACGTCAACTTCCGCATAAACCGTATTCCAATGCTTCTTACTCATGTGGTAACCGGGAGTGATGCCCGCGTATTCTTCTCGAAGTTCGATTGAACGTTCCGGATCGCATTTCAGATTAATACAAGCATCTGTATTCTCCAAAGGCAGATAAGCAAACATTTTTCCCCTGATTTTAAAAACAAGTGTAGATTCGTCGAAAGGGAAACATTCTTCCACACAAGGTAGTGAGATGCAAAAATCTCTCAATTCTTCCACATTCATTTTTCTACAAATTTTTGTTCCTGAAAAAACTCGATTTAGCTTGGATACCGGATAAAATTTGTCTTGAGCGCGTGTTCACTCGAAACGACAAAAAACACCTTTGCCGACTCTGTACTCAAAAGTTTAGAGCATGCAAAGGCATCTCTAATTATTTATACAATTCACTCGCTTTGTTCCAGTTTACCACATTCCAGAACGCCTTAACGTATCCGGCGCGCTTGGACTGATATTTCAGGTAATACGCGTGTTCCCATACGTCAAGCGCGAGAATTGGTTTTCCTTTCAGATTGTTGTAGGGCATCAGCATATTATCTTGATTGGGGGTTGAATCGATATAAAGCGTTCCGTCTGATTTTTTCAACAGCCAAACCCAGCCGGAGCCAAAACGTCCGGTAGCCGCTTTTTCAAAGGTTTCTTTGAATTTATCCACGCTTCCAAACTGTTTTACGATGGCATTTTCTAATTCCGTCGATATTTTGGTCGTGCCTGCCGGTGCCATGATTTGCCAGAAAAAACTGTGGTTGTAATGTCCGCCACCGTTGTTGCGTACAGAAGTCCGAATGTCTTCTGGCAATCCATTGATTCGTTTTAGCAAATCCGGCAAATCCAATTTGTAGTATTGCGGGTACTTCTCCAACGCTTTATTCAGATTATTGACATAAGCCTGATGATGGGCAGTATGGTGAATGCACATGGTTGTACTATCGATAAAAGGTTCTAAATCTCCGTAACCATAAGAAAGCTCAGGTAACTTGTATTGCCCAAAAGCAAATACGGTTCCCACGATAAGTAAACTTAATACTAATTTAATTCGTTTCATATATTCTTGATTTTTTTAATGACATAAAAGTATAACACGGGAAAAAAAATATTGTTTGATTTAAACTTTTATCCCTATTGCTTGTCAAATAACTAATTTTGTTCTGTAATAGGAGTTTCGTCAGCTATTTTGCGGAATCGGATTAATGTGAAACTAATTCTTCTACACTACTAACCTAAAAATAAACGCATGTTTTTTCAACAGAAAGTATTTATAGTACCTACAGTATTTCTTTTCAGTTTGTTTACACTACAGGCGCAACACACTATTCAAACGAAAATAGTAGAAAAAGAGACTCAAAAACCCTTAGAATTTGTTGCCGTTCGATTGCTGCAAATGAAGGACTCTTCGTTGGTAAACGGTGTTACAACCGATTCGGCGGGTACTGTCCGATTGCAAAGTATCAAAAACGGGACATACATCCTTAACGCAACTTTGGTTGGATTTTCCAATCATTATCAGATAGTCACGGTTCGAAATGCCGACATGCAGCTTCCTAATGTGGAACTGTCGGAAGACTCCAAACTACTGAAGGAATTGGAAGTTACCGGCACGCAGATTCAGGTGGTTACCAAAGGCGATACAATCGAGTACAACGCGGCGGCGTTCAAGACAAGCCAAAACGCCGTGGTGGAAGATTTGTTGCGAAAAATGCCGGGCGTGGAAATTACAGCCGAAGGTAAAATTATGGTCAACGGAGAAGAAGTGAAAAAAATTCGTGTGGACGGGAAGAAATTTTTTGGCGATGACGTGGAAATGTCCACCAAAAACATACCGGCTGATATGATTGATCGCGTGCAAGTAGTCGATCAAAAATCGGAAATGGCTCAATTGACCGGATTTGACGATGGCGAAACAGAGCGTATTATCAACCTTACGATACGTTCAGACCGTCGGCAAGGTGTATTCGGCAACGTGCAAGCCGGTGTGGGAGCCGATCTGAATCCGGAACTGAGATACGATGGCAACGCTTTTTTAAATATTATGAACAACGAAACACGTTCGTCCATCACAGCGGGAGCCAATAATACGAATACAACGCGAAGTCGGCGGGGGCGTGGTGGCTTTGGAGGACAGCGGAGTGGAATTACAGCCACACAAAATTTAGGATATAATATCAATACGCCTTTGAACGACAAATTGGTTATTGGTGGCGATGTAACGTTTAATCATTCGGATAATCTGGTCAAATCAGACAGCAAACGTGAAAATTACCTGCAAGATCTGATTTATCAGAATAACGACAGCAGTACGTCATCCAGAGAGAATTACGAAGGGAATCTTCGTTTGGAAATGGAATGGAAGCCCGATACGGTAAACACGTTTATTATCCAACCGAATATCGGTTTCAACCGGTCGTTCTCTTTTCGGGATTCGAAATACCTGTATCTGCAAGACAATGATTCTACCAGCTGGGGCAATACGGACAACAACGGTAATGGACTAGATATAAACGGTGGCTTGAGCCTGATTTACAACCGAAAAATGAGCAAGCCCGGACGCACATTTACCACACACGTAAACGCGAATATCTCTCAAGGAAGTGATGATGGGATGAATCTCTCGCGTCGTTACACGCCGGATAGCGCGACCATCGTGGACCAACGAAGCGAAAACCACTCAAACAGTTTTAATTTCGGGGTAAGAGTTTCCTTTGTCGAACCGCTTGGAAAATCTAAAACTCATTTTTTGGAAACCGCATTGGCTTTCAATGGAAATCTGCGAAATTCTACCCGCGAACTGTTTGACAAAGACCAGAGTGGATTGTACAACGTGAAAGATACCGAGTATAGTAATGAATTCAGTAATCGTTTTTTTCGCGAGTCTTTAGATATAAACTATCGGTATGTGCAGCCTATGTACAATCTGACACTCGGAGTTACCGCCGAGCCGTCGCAGACTTATAGTACGAGAATCTATGACGATACTGAAATTCCTTTAGATAATCAGGTGTTTAATATTGCGCCATCAGCCCGTTTCCAATACAATTTCGGAAAGCGGAACTTTGTCCGCTTAGAATACCGTGGAAGAACGGAACAGCCGTCCATCAGCCAAATGCAACCGGTTAAAAATAATACGGATTTGATGAATGAGACCGTAGGTAACCCGACACTAAATCCGGCATTTGAACATCGCTTACGCCTGATGTATTCCAACTACAATAGTGAAACCTTTCGTTCATTCGCATTTGGTGTATTCGGGAATGCTACGAAAGACGATTTAACAAGTAACAGCATTTACGACGAAACCGGAAAAAGATATGTCCAGACCGTAAATTCGGATAAAATACCGTACCGGCTCAATGCTTTTTTCATGTACAATCAGCCGTTCTTAAAAAAGTTCAATTTTTCGAATAATACGTCATTTGGAGTTAGGCAGCAATACGGATACACTTCCAAAAACGTCAGTATCGATAATATCGATTTGAATAATCTGATGAAGGGAGATTTAAGTAGCACAAAACGGTACAACGCGTCTGAAAATTTATCGGTCAGCTATACACATCAAATTGTGGACGTCGCGCTTCGGGGTGGGGTGGGCTATTCCAATACGAAGAATAATTTCAATGCCAATACGAGTGAAACGCTGGATTGGACAAGTGCGCTGAATCTTGGATTGCGTCCGACCGAAAATTTGACTTTGACTACCGATATGAATTACACCAAACAGACCGGATACGCCGATTTCAATCCATCTCAATGGCTATGGAACGCTTCGGTAGATGTGAACGCGTTCAAAGGGAAAGGGGTAGTCTCGCTACGCGTGTATGATATTTTGCGTCAGCGTCAGAATATTATTCAGAATGTAGGCGACAACTTTGTGGAATTTAGTCGTACAAACGCGCTCCCTGCCTATTTTTTAGTCAGTTTTACGTACAAAATCAGCAAATTCAACGGTGTAAATTCTCAGGAACAGCAAGATTTGGAAAATATGAATCAAAGACGGTATGGTCCCCCTGATGGACGAAGCGGACCGGGAAGCTCCGGTGGATCAGGAAGGGGCGGATCCCCACCGCCGTCTCCGTTGTAAAACAAATACATCTTTTGATTGTTGTTTCTGTACAAGACATATTTATGAAACAGACAAAAATTTTATTTCTCGGTTTAGGTGGAGTTGGCGGCTATTATGGCGGGAAGATGGCGAAGCGTTACGTCCGAAGTGATGACGTGAAAATTTATTTTATCGCACGTGGAGAACACCTGAAAGCCATATGTGAAAAAGGATTACGAGTCATAACCGACGAAGATGAATTTATCGCCAAACCAATCATCGCGACAGATAATCCGACCGAGATTGGAATAGTGGATTATGTGATTCTATCAACCAAAAGCTACGATTTGGGTTCTTCCATTGAATCTGTCCTATCTTGTATAGATAAAAATACAGTTATTCTCCCTTTATTGAATGGTGGTGATATTACCGAACGAATTCGTGAAATTTTGCCCGAAAATACGGTTTGGAGCGGTTGCTCGTACATCGTCAGTCGGCGGGTCGAACCGGGAGTCATTCATAAAATGGGTACTCCGGAAAAGTTGGTTTTCGGGTACAATAAGGGTGTGAGCGAACAACGGCATACTTTTGAAAAGCTACTGAAGGACGCTGAAATTGATGTTGTCTGTCCTGAGAATATTCGGGACAGTATCTGGAAGAAATTTTATTTCATTTCCGTCTCCGCTTCACTTACTTCGTATCTTAATGTCAGTTTCAACGAGCTGGTCGATACCGATGAAAGACGGGAAATGGCTTCGGAAATGGCAGAAGAATTTCTGAACGTAGCTAAAGCCGAAGGCATTAATATGGGTAAAAATTCCCGTGATGATGTCTTGAGTCGTTCCGAAGCACTACCCAAAGATACGACCACTTCCATGCACAGCGACTTCAAAGCCGGCAACCGTACCGAAGTCGAAACACTTACCGGCGTTGTGGTCCGATTAGCGCTCAAACATGGAATAAGCGTACCCTTGTACGAGAAGGTGTATGAAAAATTGAAGAAAAGAAGCAAGTAATGGTACTGTCTTTATGATTTTGACAAATACCCTAATTTGCCATCATTGCTTCTTTTTCCCAAAAAATTAAGCTTCGCCTCCAAATCCCATCGGCATGGGTGGCATCATGTTGTTTTCCGGTGTTTTGATTTTTCCGAATTGCTGTTCGAACTTAGATACGTTGTCTTGCAGGGCAAGAAGCAGTCGTTTGGCATGCTCTGGTGTGAGTATGATGCGCGATTTGACGTTTGCTTTGGGAGCTCCGGGCATGATGCGTACGAAATCTACGACAAATTCGGACGATGAGTGGGAGATAATTGCCAAGTTGGAATAAATCCCTTCCGCTACTTCCGGCGCGAGTTCGATGTTCAGTTGATTTTCGTTGTTTTGTTGTTCCATATCTGATTGTTTATATTTTTCAAAAAAAATAGATTAAAAAGACAGATTGCTGACTCAGTTTTAAGCCAAAATACAAGCTATCGCGATGCTGTAAAATTTTGATACTGTGCTGTCGCTACGCGAAGTAAGTACGCAGGGTTTCTCGGTTCCTTGCAAGATGCCACCCATTTCGGCACCGGCAAAGAGAGCAAGTCCTTTGTAAAAAGCGTTTGCGCACGCGAAATCGGGAAAAATCAGCACATCGGCATCGCCTAAAACCGGTGTCGGTACATGCTTGATGCTGCCGCGCTCTTTATCTAACGAAAGGAAAATATCCAACGGACCATCCAGTATCACATCCCCAAACTCTCCTGCCCGCCAACATTGCAATATATCTAAGTAATCCTGCATAAACATGATTTTGGGATTAGCTTTTTCGGTGGCGTGAACCATCGAGATTTTTGTCTGTTCAATACCGAATTTTCGACACGTATTGATAGCGTATTTAATCATTGCTTTACGCTGTTCAACATTCGGATAGGGGATAACAGCCGGATCCGAAAAAAAAAGGAGCTTATGGTAGTTGGGTATTTCGAGTGCCGCGTTGTACGTCAGGATGTTTCCCGCCGGAAGCAATCCCTTCTCTTTATCCAAAATAGCGCGAAGAATCACATCCGTATTTACCAATCCCTTCATCAGTATATCGGCTTCTCCGGTCTTTACCATACGCACCGCTTCAAGTGTCGCTTCGTTTACTTCCGGTTTGTCTATGACGTGGACAAACTGCAGAATTTCCGGTTTTTCGTAAAGATGTGGCGATTCAATTTCCGCCAAGTCTCCAATCAAGAAGGCTTCAACTATTCCGGCTTCCACAGCCATCAGCACAGCATCCAGTGTGTGAGCATCCACCGCGTTAGCAACCGCGATCCGTTTGCGTTGTTGGGATTCCGCCAAGTGAGATGTTAAATCAGCAAAAGAAGAAATAGGCTGCATATAAGTGATTTGACATTTACAGACAGGGATGTAGTTGAATATCCAAAAATTATTGAATGCAAATTTATGAATTTATTTTCAGCCTGCAAATCAATCAACTTCAATAGGAAGTGAATTTTTATGAAGTATTTATATTTTTTCTAATTAGGAGTTAAATAAACGTCAGTTTGAACTATTTTCGGATTCATAGGCGATATGTCAAGTAGTACACAGGAATTTTTTTTATAATTTTTGTGATTTGTTTTGACATGGAATTTGTCTTTTTACGGAGCGTTTTGTACGTTAAATAAATAAACAGGATAAAAATTACACATTTTATCGAAATTTATCCGCAATTTGTTTTGAAGGTAATGAATTAGTTGGTATATTTGAAGAGCGTTAATGAACACGCTTCAAACACGAGACAATGAGTTATTTAAATTTTGACAAAACGCTCTTAATGAATTTGGAAAAATCACTTTCGAAGGAGATGATCCGAACGAATAGAGCAGGGGCTTACAACTACAGTACATTGGTGGATTGCAACACGCGCAAATACCACGGACAGCTTGTAATGCCCATTCCGAAAATTGATGATTCCAATCACGTACTTCTTTCATCGCTCGATGCTACGGTAATACAACACGGTGCTGAGTTTAATCTGGGAATACACAAGTACGAAGGGAGCAATTACAGCCCCAATGGACACAAGTATATTCGTCAGTTCGATTGTGAAGTAATCTCACGAACAATTTACAGAGTGGGAGGGGTAATCCTCTCAAAAGAACGGATGCTTGTCTCGTTTGAACCGCGCGTATTGATCAAATATACTTTGCTGGAAGCACACTCGCCCACTACGATTCGGTTCAAACCCTATCTGGCTTTCAGAAGCGTTAATAGTCTTACCCATCAGAATCACATGGCGGATACATCTTACCGAGATATTAAAAACGGCATTGCAATGAGGCTTTACCGTGATTATCCGGAGTTGTGCATGCAATTTTCCAAAACGAACGAGTATAGTCATCAGCCCGACTGGTATCGAGGCATTGAATACTACAAAGAACAAGAAAGAGGGTATGAATTTAATGAAGATTTAATAGTTCCCGGTACTTTTGAGATGCGGATACGCAAAGGCGAGTCAATAATATTTTCCGGTGGCATAACGGAGACATCTCCCGGCGGTCTCAAAAAACTTTGGGATAAAGAAATGTTGCGTCGTAACTCCCGAGTAGATATGTTCAGTTGCTTAAAGAATTCCGCTCAGCAGCTTTACAAGCGAGTGGGAGCGGAAACCTATCTTCTTGCCGGCTATCCTTGGTTTGGTTCCAAAGCACGCGATGAATTTTTCTCGTTGGTACCTTCAACATTAATAATTGGACGAGAAGATTATTTTAATGATATTATAAAAACAGCCATTGAAGAGATTGAAAGATTTATCGACGGCGAACAAGGAGATTACAAATTAGCAGAACTTCAAGATCCCGATGTACTGCTTTGGTTTATATATGCCATTCAGCAATTCGCGGAACAACGTTCTTTGGATGAAGCAAGCAAACGATTTGTCGGTATTTCGAGCAAAATAATTGGTTTTATCCGAAAACAAAATCATCCAAACCTCTTTTTACACAGCAACAATCTGCTTTATGTAAATGGGAATGAAAACCCTGCTACCTGGATGAATGCCGTAGAATACGGTCGTCCTATTACGCCGCGTACCGGATATATCGTCGAAATAAACGCGATGTGGTACAACGCGCTCAAGTTCGTATCGCAATTAGAAAGAGTCGCGGGGAAAGAACAATCGGCAGATTTGCTGGATTATCAGGCTGAAACAGTCAGAATTTCCTTTGTCGATACTTTCTGGAATGGGACTTATCTCTACGATTATGTTGTCGGCGATTACAAGGACAAAGAGGTAAGACCGAACATGATACTCGCGGCAGGGCTTCCCTTTTCTCCACTGAACAAGCAGCAACGAAAAGCGGTAATTGACGTTACTACCCGCGAGTTGCTTACCCCAAAAGGACTTCGTACATTGAGTCCGAAAAGCGGTTATTACCGTCCGAAATATTTTGGAGGTATGCAGGAACGCAACTGGAACTATCACAATGGACCGGTTTGGCCCTGGACAACAGGGATTTACAGTAGAGCTTACCTGTCTATTTACAAAGAAAGCGGAAGACCGTTCATAGAAAGAATGTTAGTCGGATTAGAAGCCGAAATGACCGAACTGGGTATTGGTACCTTATCGGAATTATACGACGGAAACCCTCCGTTTAAAGGGCATGGCGGAATATCATTTGGTATGAGTATCGCAGCAGTTTTAGATGTTATGGATATGTTGAAAAAATTCAATAGCGAATCGGAGTTATGAGAGCATTAATGTTTGGATGGGAATTTCCCCCACATATTTTAGGTGGATTAGGGACAGCGAGTTATGGACTTGTCAAAGGAATGTCTGAACAATCTGACATGAATATCACTTTCGTCATTCCGCGTCCTCATGGAGACGAAGACCAAAGTTTCGCCAAAATTATAGGAGCCTGCAATGTCCCGGTTGTTTGGAAAGAAAACGCCCGCGAACATGTGGCAAACCGAATAGGGTGGATCATGAATCCGGAAGAATATTTCATGCTTCGCAATGGAATTAAATACGATTTTCGTAGAATATATACCAACGATTTGGGTTGCATTGATTTCTCGGGAAGATATCCCGAGAATCTTATCGAAGAGATTTCAAATTACGAAGCCGTTGCCAGTGTGTTGGCACATCAACTTGAGTTTGATGTCGTTCACTCGCACGATTGGCTGACCTATCCTGCCGGAAGGTTTGCGAAGCAAATTAGCGGTAAACCGCTCGTAGTACACGTTCACGCCACAGATTTCGACAGAAGTCGCGGTAAAGTAAATCCAACCGTTTACAACATCGAGAAAGAAGGAATGGACGCGGCTGATCATATTATTACCGTGAGTAATCTTACCCGCCGTACTGTAATAGAACAATATCATCAGCATCCGGACAAAGTAACGACCGTCCACAACGCGGTAGAACCGCTTGAAGATGTGGATAGTTTTGTGAAATTACCGCGTAAAGACAAAGTGGTTACTTTTCTGGGGAGAATAACGATGCAAAAAGGACCGGAGTACTTTGTAGAAGCGGCTCATCGTGTTATACAAAAGACACGGCATGTTCGTTTCGTCATGGCGGGTAGTGGCGATATGATGAATGCCATGATTGAATTAGTCGCCAAACGCGGAATTGCCGACCGATTCCATTTTCCCGGATTCTTGCGTGGTCGTGCCGTACATGAAATGCTGGCTCAAAGTGATGTTTACATCATGCCTTCCGTATCGGAACCATTTGGCATTTCGCCCTTGGAAGCGATGCAGGTAGGTACGCCAAGTATTATTTCATATCAATCCGGATGTGCCGAGATACTTACACACGTGATTAAAACAGATTATTGGGATATAGATGCGATGGCAGACGCTATTTATTCGATCGTTACTTATCCCTCGATGTATAAGAGTCTGCACGAACTTGGGCTCGAAGAGGTAAATAATATCAAGTGGTATGATGCGGGGCTTAACGTGCGCGCGATTTACGACAGAGTAACCGGGTTTTAAGTAGTATAAAAGAATGATTAACAGCCTTTCCCGTGTATCTATAATGTAAAAAATTTAGACAAATGAAGAATATATGTTTCTATTTTGAAGTTCATCAGCCATTGCGCTTAAGACACTATCCTTTTTTTGATATTGGTCAGAATCATTATTATTACGATGATTTTCAGACGGAAGAAGGTATCCGTGAATTGATTCAAAAATCGTATTTGCCGGCTAATCGTATTATCGCGGAAATGATACGTAGCTCAAACGGTAAATTCAAATGCGCGTTTTCAATTTCGGGAATTGCTTTGGAATTGTTTGAACTATACGCCCCCGAAGTGATTGACAGTTTCAAGGAACTGGCAAAAACCGGCAGTGTCGAATTTTTAGCCGAGTCTTACGCGCATTCGTTGGCATCTGTTTATGATGCGGATGAGTTTGTCGAACAGGTAGAAATTCATGCAAAAAAGATTGAAACTTTATTTGGTAAAAAACCGACTGCTTTGCGAAATTCGGAGCTCATCTATTCGGATGAAATCGGAGAAGTTGTTGCTAAGATGGGGTATAAAACCATGCTGATTGAAGAAGTCAAATTCGTGATGGGATGGAAAAGTCCCAATCATGTTTATACCCACTCGTATCATCCAAAATTGAAATTATTGGTTCGAAATAACAAATTGAGTGACGACATCTCATTTCGATTCTCGGATGGTTCTTGGTCTGATTATCCCCTTACGGCTGATAAATACATTTCTTGGATAGCAAATTTTCCGGATTCGGAGAATATCGTAAATATCTGGATAGGATATGAATCGCTCGGGGTACTCCAACTAGCGGAAAATGGTATTTTCGACTTTTTGAAATCAC
This sequence comes from Paludibacteraceae bacterium, assembly GCA_047973025.1. GTDB lineage: Bacteria > Bacteroidota > Bacteroidia > Bacteroidales > Paludibacteraceae > UPXZ01. The sequence continues at coordinate 18,089 of JBKEBE010000005.1, read as the reverse complement.
TACCTTATCACGCTTTGGAGCAAGGTGTCGGATTTATTCTCCCCTCCGAAGCCACGAAAAAAATAGAGTCGCTTGACAGTTTGTCTTCCATATACCCAATTAGCTGGTCAGGAAGTAAAGATTTGAGTCCATGGAACGGAAATGATTTGCAACAAGAAGCACTCCAAAAACTATATGCTGTAAGCGAACGAGTAAACATGTGTAAGGACAAGCCACTATTGCGGGATTGGCTGATGATTCAGGCAACGGACAATTTCCGGTATATGTCTCATTCCGACACGTGGAGATCGCCGTATAGTTCTCCTTACGAAGCCTTTACAAATTACATGAATATTCTTGCTGATTTTTTGGATCGAGTAGAAGCTCAATATCCATCCAATATTGACAACGAAGAGTTGAATGCCTTGCTTAAAACCATTAACAACCAGGAAAAAGAAATTGAAAGATTAGAAGGAGATCTGAAAAAGGCGCGGGCAAGAAAGGCGAAAGTCTAATTAATTTCTACATCTTTAACGAAATACCAAAAGCTCCAATTGGAGCTTTTGGTATAAATGATGGCAGGTTGGTTTTACCATCCAATCATTGTTTTTTCAAATCAAATCCCAAAAGCATCCCATCGTACATGTCAGCCATTTTCCCCAGCACTTCGATGGAGGTATTACTCGTAAATTGGCTGATGAACTTCATTAGTTTCAAAATCGAGTCGGCATCAAACAAAAGTTGCATTTTGCCCGATGAAACAGCAACATTTGCATTTAAATGTCCCATTCCCATTAAATAGCTCAAAATTACCTTGTTGTTTTGGGGATCAATGGTGTATTTACCCGAGATTTTCACACCTGCAATTCTTGCCGTATAGGAGCTGTCCGTATTAAAAATAAAGTTGGTGTTATTCTCGCTGATCTTCATGCTCTTACAAAGATCGTCAAATTTTGCCTCAACCTGAGATGCTACAACCTCGCCTCCGGCTTTTTTTAGTAGATTGGCTGATTCGAAAGCACAGGACGTTCCTTGAAAATTCCACGTACCAATCATGTTTTGTTGTGTGAGTGGCGCGTTGCCCATGACCATATCAAAAATGTCATTCAGGATACTTCCTGCTTGCTCCGATGTGGTTTTGCTTGATGAAGATGAACCTGATACGCCGGACAATACATCGCATGAAGTTAATAGGATGGAAAAACTAAGAAGAAAAAGGAAAAAGAATTTTGTTGATTTCATGTAGCTGTAATTTTCATTTATTTGTATTTCAGTTGTTTAATATATTTCTCAGCAGTTTAAGTTTCTATTTTGCAAAGTTAATACTTTCTTCAAAAACAAAGCGTGGTATGAAATTAAAAGTCTGAACTTATGCATCGCTTAATAATAGCTCCTAAATTCCGACTTCATATACCTGAAAATGGCTGACCGATAAAACTTGTCAGCCATTTTCAGGTATTTTTTTAGATTACTAAAGTCAATTTTATTTCTTTTCTGTCAAAAAAGATTTGTAAACCCATCCGGCACACATAGCTCCCGCGATCGGCACCACGATAAACAACCAAAGTTGCGGGATGTAATCGCCACCGGCAAAGATGGCTTGAGAAATACTACGAGCAGGATTTACCGATGTATTGGTAACCGGGATACTTATTAGATGGATTAGCGTCAAAGCCAGACCTATAGCAAGTCCCGCGAAGCCTTTCGGAGCACGCTCATCCGTAGCACCCAGGATGATAATCAGGAACATGAAAGTGAGAACAAACTCGATTACGATAGCGGATAAAACGCCATAACCGTGAGGCGAAAGAGCGCCATAGCCGTTTGCGGCGAAAGCACCGGCTTGGGTGTTGTCAATCGCGAAATTCATATTTCCGGAAGCAACGATGTAAATGACACCGGCAGCGACAATTGCACCTAAAATTTGGGAAATGATGTAAGGTAATACATCTTTTCCATTAGTCCTGCCACCGGCTAAAAGTCCCAAGGTTACCGCGGGATTAAAGTGAGCTCCCGAAATATGCCCCAAACCATAAGCACCTACCAAGACAGTAAGACCAAAAGCCAACGCTACGCCGGCATACGCAATGCCTAAATCAGGAATCCCGGCAGCCAGTACCGCGCTTCCGCAACCTCCAAGCACTAATCCGAACGTGCCCAGAAATTCAGCTAAATTTTTTTTCATAAAAACAACTTTTCTAATTCTACCTACTCGTAAGGCTTTTCGGTTTCCGCCATTCTATTTTTCTGTGTTTCTAAAATAATTGATTTCCAAAAAAATAACTTTTTCTTGAAAAACGACATACCCCCTTACAAACATTGAGCCAAAGAAAAATTGTTGGATTAAAACATCAATTAAACGTGAATGATGTACCCACGGTTAACAAAACAACTTCTTGCTTCGGATTCTACTCAGTTCCAATTTAAAATTGTACCTTTGCGCCGATTTATATTTTGAACCTATCCGAATTTCAACAACTCTATGCCCGTCATCCGCAAATTGAAGCGATGACACGTTGGGCAGTTTCAGACGAACCAAATCTTACAGTGGGTGGTTTGTGTGGATCTTCATTGTCTCTCTCTTTTGCTTCTCTTTTTCAACAAGTTTCAAATACGCAGATTTTTGTCTTGAACGATGCCGATGAAGCGGCGTATTGCTACAACGATTTGCGACAAATTCTTACGGACGAAAACGTCCTGTTTTTCCCATCTTCGTACAAAAAAACCATCAGGCTTTCGCAGTTAGACAGCTCCAATGAAATCCTACGTACCGAGACGCTCAATAACTTATCCAATTCGGGTAAGCCGGTAGTCGTTGTCAGCTACCCGGAAGCCATGGTACAGAAAGTGGTTTCGTCAGAAGGATTTAAAAGCAAGACCTTGAAAATAAGAGTTGGCGAAAACGTCGGAATTGGTTACCTATCCGAAGTACTTGACGAATACGGATTTCAACGGGTGGACTTTGTGTATGAACCCGGTCAATATTCTACCCGCGGGAGTATTTTTGATGTGTTTTCTTATGCTTTCGAGATCCCCTACCGACTTGATTTCTTCGGAGATGAAGTGGACAGCATCCGTATTTTTGATATCGAAACACAACTTTCCAAAGAAAAAAAAGAACGGATAGAGATTGTTCCCGATTTACACAAAGGCGATAGAGAATCCCGGTGGGTATCCTTTCCGGAATTTGTGCCAAAGGATTCCTGGTTTCATTTTACCGACGCGTTATTTGTGAAAAATAGAATTAACCAACTGTACGATGATGCGCTCGTCAAAGCACATGCCGATGAGAAAACAGCAACCGACCTGCACCGGACCCACCTTACAGGAGACGAATTTCTACAGCACATTTCAGACTTTAGAAAAATAGAGTGGAGTGCCAAATCGCATTTCAAATCCGAACAGATCATTCATTTCAAAACATCTCCCCAGCCTGTATTTCATAAGAATTTTGATGTCGTAGCGAATAATCTAAAAAAATACATTTCTGAGGAATACAAACTATACATTCTCAGCGACAGCGTAAAGCAGACCGACCGTATTGCGGCAATCTTTACCGAACGGAACGATGATATTGTTTTTCGGCCTATTGACAGTGCAATACATGAAGGCTTTATTGACCATGATTTAGGATTAGTGTGCTATACGGATCATCAAATTTTTGACCGTTTTCATAAATATAAGCTGAAAACCGACCGTACACGTCAAGGTAAGGTGGTGATGACTTTGAAAGAACTGAATCAGCTTCAGATTGGGGATTATGTGGTGCACATTGATCATGGGGTTGGAAAATTCAGCGGATTGGTCCGAACAAGTGTGAATGGTACCATGCAAGAAATGGTTAAGCTCATTTACAAAGACGAAGACATCATTTTTGTGAGCATCCATTCATTGCACCGCATCTCCAAATACAAAGGAAAAGAAGGAGAATCTCCGAGAGTCAACAAACTGGGTTCCGGCGCGTGGGAAAAGCTCAAAGAACGGACTAAATCCAAAGTGAAAGACATCGCGCGCGATTTAATCAAATTGTATGCGAAGCGGAAAGCCGAAAAGGGATTTCAATACGCGCCGGACACCTATTTGCAAAACGAGTTGGAAGCATCGTTTTTGTATGAAGACACGCCCGATCAGGTCAAAGCTACAGCCGACATCAAAATGGATATGGAAGCGGATATGCCGATGGACAGGTTGGTGTGTGGTGATGTCGGTTTTGGCAAGACGGAAGTTGCCATCCGAGCCGCTTTCAAGGCAGTGGCAGACAGCAAACAAGTGGCAGTACTCGTTCCTACGACTGTTCTTGCCATGCAACATTACAACACATTTAAAGACCGCTTGAAAGATTTTCCTTGTTCCGTCTCCTACATAAGTCGGGCAAAATCGGCTAAACAAAACAAGGAAACACTGGAACAGCTGAAAAATGGAGCGATAGACATTATCATCGGGACGCATAAGTTAGTCGGAAAGTCCGTAGAATTCAAAGATTTGGGATTGTTGATTATCGACGAAGAACAGAAATTCGGCGTATCGGTAAAAGAGAAACTGAAACAACTGAAAATCAACGTAGATACGCTAACCCTGACCGCGACACCCATACCGCGAACACTCCAATTTTCACTCCTCGGTGCCCGTGATTTGTCCATCATCAATACGCCACCACCCAACCGTTATCCGGTTCAAACCGAGATCCATCCTTTTGACGAAGATATTATTCGCGATGCTATTACCTTGGAAATGAGCCGTAATGGACAAGTTTTTTTTGTGAATAACCGTATTCAGAACATCTACTTGATAGAAACGATGATTAAGCGCATGATTCCCGGGTGCCGCGTAGCGGTTGGACACGGACAGATGCCGGCGGATGATTTGGAAGAAGTAATTATGGATTTCATCGATTACGAGTACGACGTGCTGGTGGCAACGACAATTATCGAATCGGGGATTGACATTCCCAATGTGAATACCATCATCATCAACAGCGCGCATCGCTTTGGACTTAGCGATCTGCATCAGTTGCGGGGTAGGGTAGGGCGAAGCAATCGCAAAGCGTACTGCTACTTGCTTGCTCCTGAAACGAGTTTGTTGACTCCGGAAGCCCGTCGGCGTTTACAGGCGATTGAAACTTTTGCCGAACTGGGTAGTGGCTTTAACCTGGCTATGCAAGACTTGGATATTCGCGGAGCGGGCAATATGCTTGGCGCAGAGCAAAGCGGATTTATTACCGACTTGGGTTATGAAACTTACCAGCGCATTCTCAACGAAGCTGTCCACGAGCTGAAGGACGAAGAATTTGCCGAACTCTGCGCCGATGAACGCGCTCAAAACCGTAAAACGACTTACGTGCTTGATTGTCAGATTGATACCGATCTTGAAATTATGTTTTCGGATGAGTATATTGAGAATACGTCTGAACGGATTTCACTGTATCGAGAATTGGATAATATCGAATCGGAATCGGCCTTGATTGAATTTCAAGAAAATCTGGAAGATCGCTTTGGAAAGATGCCGAAGCGAAGTACCGGATTACTTTTGGTCGTCCGGTTGCGGTGGCTTGCCATTCGCTACGGTATAGAAAAACTGATTCTTAAAAATGGACAGATGGTAGCTTATCTCGTCTCCAATCTGCAATCGCCTTACTACCAATCGGATGAATTTGGTCGCTTGCTTCAATATATGGCTCGTAATCCCCGCAAAACAAAATTGCGTGAGCAAAACAGCCGACGATCCGTTGTGTTTTCGGATGTGAAATCGGTGGATGATGCCTGGGGCGTGTTTGAAGCAATGTAGAAATCCCATTTTTTATCAAAAAATAAGGGTATCGCTTTCGAACAACACCCTTAAAAAACGAGAAATCTATTCTTAAAAATTCATTGCTTCACTTACGATCGAATTTACTTCATCGTCAATCGATTTACCAAACTCGTCCACTTTCACGGCGTACTGTTCGCCACCGCCCTGTTTACGCACTGAAACTTCGTCGTTTTCAGCTTCTTTTTCTCCCACGATAAGCATGTAAGGGATTCGTTTCATCTCATTGTCACGAATTTTACGTCCGACTTTTTCGTTTCTGTCGTCCACCGTTATGCGCACATCCATCGCGTCCAAACGCTTGGCGACCGCGTGCGCGTAATCGTTGTACTTCTCGCTGATAGGTAGGATGACTGCTTGGTCGGGGGTAAGCCACAAGGGGAATTTTCCGGCTGTGTGTTCGATCAGTACGGCTACGAAACGTTCCATAGAACCAAATGGCGCACGGTGTATCATTACCGGACGGTGCTTTTGGTTGTCTTCTCCGGTATATTCCAGTTCGAACCGGTCGGGCAGGTTGTAATCTACCTGAATGGTTCCAAGTTGCCAGCGTCGTCCGATTGCGTCTCGTACCATGAAATCGAGTTTTGGACCGTAGAAAGCTGCTTCTCCCAATTCGACAGTAGCTTTTACCCCTTTTTCTTCGCACGCTTCGATGATGGCGCGTTCCGCTTTTTCCCAATTTTCATCCGAGCCGATGTATTTTTCCTTATTCTCCGGATCGCGCAACGAAACCTGCACTTCCACGTTCTTGAAATCCAGTGCTTTGAAAATAATGGTAATAATATCCATTACTTTCAAAAACTCGCTTTTTACCTGATCGGGACGACAGAAAATGTGTGCGTCGTCTTGCGTGAATGAACGAACGCGTGTAAGTCCATGTAGTTCACCGCTTTGCTCGTATCTGTAAACTGTTCCAAACTCTGCCATCCGAACCGGCAAATCTTTGTAAGACCGCGGTTTGTATTTGTAAATTTCGCAGTGGTGCGGACAGTTCATCGGTTTTAGTAAATATTCTTCCCCTTCTTCCGGTGTGTGAATTGGCTGAAAGGAATCTTTTCCGTATTTGGCATAGTGTCCCGATGTTACGTAGAGCAATTTGTTGCCGATGTGTGGGGTCATTACCTGCTGGTACTCGTATTTTCGTTGAATTTTTTTCAAAAAATCTTCGAGACGCAAGCGTAACGCCGTACCTCTTGGAAGCCACATGGGTAGCCCTTTTCCAACTGTTTCGGAAAACATGAAAAGTTCCAGCTCACGTCCAATTTTTCTGTGGTCGCGTTTTTTGGCTTCTTCAAGTAGTACCAGGTACTCATCCAGCATTTTTTTCTTAGGGAATGTGATGCCGTAAATACGGGTAAGCATTTTGCGTTTCTCATCGCCACGCCAGTATGCACCTGCGACGCTGAGCACTTTAACGGCTTTAATCTCGCCTGTGTTTTTCAAGTGAGGTCCACGACAAAGATCGGTAAAATTACCTTGTGTGTACAACGTGATGGTACCGTCTTCCAGATCAGAAATAAGTTCGGTCTTGTATTCGTCCCCTTTTTCTCCGAAAAGTTTCAGCGCATCTGTTTTGCTGATGTCTGTTCGAACAATTTCTTCTTTCCGAGAAGCCAATTCAACCATTTTATCTTCAATGGTTTGTAAATCAGTTTCCTTAATTACAGCGGTTCCCGGATCTACATCGTAGTAAAATCCGTTTTCGATTGCCGGTCCGATTCCAAACTTGATGCCGGGATACAATTCTTGCAACGCTTCCGCCATCAAGTGGGCTGAGCTGTGCCAATAGGCGTGTTTCCCTTCGGCATCGTCCCACTTATAGAGCACGATGGATGAATCACTGTGGATAGGACGGGTAAGATCCCACGTGTTGCTGTTTACACCGATGGCTAAAACTTCTTGCGCAAGACGTGAACTGATGCTTTCGGCAATTTCAAGTCCGGTTATACCGTTTTCGTATTGGCGGGTATTCCCATCGGGGAATGTAATGTTGATCATAATTTTTTTCTTTACCTTACAAATGGTTTTTCAAAATTAGGTGCAAACTTACATAAAAAAACCGTAATTCTAAACGTCGCGTTTCATAAATATCAAATCTCCGTGAGTCCAACTCTCAAATTTCTAAAGGTGCGAAGTGCAATTAACAACTTGTATTTTAATGTATAGAGAGTAAAAAATATTGTCGTGTTGCTTATGTGAAAAACAGCCGAAAATTAATGTTTCGACTGTTTTATTGGATATGAGTCGTTAAGTAATCCAACGTAATTCCTTAAAACCACTTAATTTTTGAAAATCAAGTTATTGTTTTCATAATCAACTACTATAGGACGAGACTTATCGATTTGTCCGCTAATTAATTCTTTTGATAAATCATTCAAAATGAATCGTTGGATAGCGCGCTTTACCGGACGCGCTCCAAATTGTGGATCAAATCCTTCCGAAGATAAAAATTCCAATGCTTTTTCTGAAATTTTTAGTTGGACGCCATTTTCGGCAAGCATCCGTATTACGTTGTCTAACTGAATTTTTACAATCTCTGTAATTTGCTCTTTATCCAGCGGGGAAAACATGATTATCTCGTCAATTCGGTTAAGAAATTCGGGACGAATCACTTTCTTGAGCAAATTCATCACTTCAGCTTTGGTCTTATCGACTATTTCATCGTGATTATTATCATTAATCTTTTCAAAGTTTTCTCGAATCAATTGCGAGCCAATGTTGGAAGTCATAATGATAATCGTGTTTTTAAAATTCACAATCCGTCCCTTATTATCGGTCAAGCGCCCATCATCAAGCACTTGAAGCAATACGTTGAATACGTCGGGGTGTGCTTTCTCAATTTCGTCAAACAGAACAACCGAGTACGGTTTTCTACGGATAGCTTCAGTAAGTTGTCCGCCTTCGTCATATCCGACATATCCCGGAGGGGATCCAATCAGACGGGTTACGGAGAATTTTTCTTGATATTCGCTCATGTCTATACGGGTAATCATGTTTTCATCATCAAAAAGATACGCTGCCAGCGCTTTAGCCAGTTCAGTTTTTCCCACCCCGGTTGTTCCCAGGAAGATAAAAGACCCGATTGGACGCTTGGGATCATTTAATCCGGCCCGGCTTCGTCGAACAGCGTCAGATACGGCTGCTATCGCTTCATCTTGTCCGACTACGCGCGCGTGTAACTCTTCTTCTAAGTTGAGCAGTTTTGTTTTTTCATTTTGAAGCATCTTGCTGACAGGAATTCCTGTCCAGCGACTGACTACATCCGCAATGTCTTCACTATCCACTTCTTGCTTTATCGTTGCGTTTTTGTCCTGGATAGCTGTCAATTGGGTTTGATATTGCTCTATTCCACTCTCTTTTTCTTGAATCTTTCCGTAACGAATTTCGGCAACTCTTCCATAATCGCCTTCGCGTTCGGCTTTATCCGCTTCGTATTTAAGATTTTCTATTTCGATTTTTGCCTGTTGGATTTTTTCGACCAATTCCTTTTCGGAAGACCATTTGGCTTTCAATTCGGCACTCTGTTCTTTCAGATTGGCTATTTCACCATTCAACGATTCCAATTTTTTAGTGTCATTTTCACGTTTGATAGCTTCGCGTTCAATTTCGAGTTGCTTGATGTTTCGTTCGATTTTATCCAAATCTTCCGGAACACTATCTACCTCCATCCGAAGTTTGGATGCCGCTTCGTCCATCAGATCAATGGCTTTGTCCGGTAAAAACCGATCGGTAATGTATCGGTTCGAAAGCTCTACGGCAGCGATGATGGCATCGTCTTTTATTCGTACTTTGTGGTGGTTTTCGTACCTTTCTTTCAGACCGCGAAGGATCGATATGGAAGACTGAATATCGGGTTCTTTGACCATGACAAGCTGGAAACGACGTTCGAGGGCTTTGTCCTGTTCAAAATATTTTTGATACTCGTTGAGGGTTGTAGCTCCGATGGCTCGTAATTCGCCACGGGCAAGAGCCGGCTTGAGAATGTTCGCCGCGTCCATTGCTCCTTCGCCTTTTCCGGCTCCGACAAGCGTGTGTATTTCATCAATGAAAAGGATGATTTCGCCGTCGGATTGGATGACTTCGTTTACGACCGATTTTAATCTTTCTTCAAATTCTCCTTTGTATTTTGCACCCGCGACTAACGCGCCCATGTCCAAAGAAAAAACCTGTTTGGTTTTCAAATTTTCAGGGATGTCGCCACGTACGATCCGATGCGCGAGTCCTTCGGCAATAGCCGTTTTGCCTACACCGGGTTCTCCGATAAGAATCGGATTGTTTTTTGTTCTTCTGCTCAGTATCTGAAGTACACGACGTATTTCCTCGTCTCGCCCGATAACCGGATCGAGTTTTCCTGACCTTGCTTGTGCGTTAAGATTAATGGCATATTTATTCAGTGAATTGTATGTTTCTTCAGCCGATGAAGACGTCGCTTTTGCACCTTTTCGTAGTTCGAGAATAGCTGTTTCCAAATCTTTATCCGAAATACCGGTCTCTTTTAGAATTTTGCCGCCTTCATTTTTTGTTTTCAGTAGGGCTAAAAGCAGATACTCTATGGATACGAACCGGTCGCCGGCTTTTGACGATAAATCTATTGCTTTTTGCAGGACTTCGTTTGTCTCGCGACTCAAGTACGGTTCTCCGCCACTTACTTTGGGGTAATTGTCTATAGCTTTATCTACCAATGGTATAACGGATGAAGTATATACCCCTATTTTGCCAAACAAGAACTGAACTACATCTTCACTTTTTAGGATGATAGCTTTAAGCAGGTGTGGTGCTTCGATTAACTGCTGTCCTTTGGATTGAGCAATATTAATTGCCTCTTGAACAGCGTCTTGCGATTTTGTTGTAAAGTTGTTGAAATTCATATATTATTGATTCCTAATAGTTAATACAATATTGCGAACGAATAAAAGAGCTGAAAATCATGATTAATGCTTATTCGTAATCAAATTCAGTCTTCTATGTTACAATTTATCACTCAAATTTTCTACCAATTTGCGAATCGGAAATTATGTCATTTTTTTGACGATATTTTTCTATATTCAGACAAATTGATGTGTAAATGGAGCTGTGAGTTGTGTCTGCCGAAAAAGGTAAAAGAGTGTTAGATACGTGTGGATGTTTGTGATAAAAGCCAAAATTCCCGAAAACAGCCTTGAAATAGGTTTGTTTTCGGGAATTTTTATGATTTTTGGGAAATGATAGGTTGTGCAAAGATTGCTTATGTTGTCGGCACTATATTCGAATCGTATTTGGAAAACTTACAATATAGTTATCAACTTTTCACTTCTAACGGATTCTCGGAATCGTGTATCTACAAGAGATTGTTTTGGAAAGTCGCAGATGAAATTAGTGTTTATGACGTGTTTCGTCAGCAACTGACAGCTTGCTTCTTCCTTTTGCACGACGGGATGCCAATACTCTGCGACCGTTCGCAGTAGCCATCCTTTCACGAAAACCGTGTTTGTTCCTTCTTTTTCTGTTGGAAGGTTGGAATGTCCTTTTCATTTCTTTTCAGGTTTTATTTAGTTATTTTATATTTTTTCTTTTTTCGGACTGCAAAGATAGTTGTTTTTTGTCGAAAAATCAAAATTCTTTTGTCTAAAAGTAGCGAATTTTGAATAAACGGCTATTAAGTATTCATTCCACCACATACATTGATTACCTGACCACTCACATAGCTGGAAAGATCGGAACCCAAAAAGACGCAAACTTTAGCCACTTCGTCCGGACTTCCGCCACGTCGTAAAGGAATGGTCTCAGCCCATTTCGCACGTTGCTCGTCCGTGAGGGCATGGGTCATTTCCGTTTCGATGAAACCCGGAGCAATAGCGTTAGCACGGATTCCCCGAGAGCCGAGTTCCTTGGCAATGGATTTAGCCAAACCGATCATACCGGCTTTTGATGCGGAGTAATTTGTTTGACCGGCATTACCGGAAACTCCGACTACGGAACTCATGTTGATGATTGAGCCTGACTTTTGACGCATCATTAGCGGTGTACAGGCGTGAATGAAATTGAAAGCCGACTTTAGATTTACATTAATTACCGCGTCCCACTGCTGTTCTGTCATGCGCATCATCAGACCGTCCTTGGTAATTCCCGCGTTATTGACCAGAATATCTATTCTACCGAAATCCTTTACGATTTCTTCCACGACCTTATGTGTGTCTTCAAATTGCGCGGCGTTGGACGCGTATCCTTTGACTTTCACGCCGAGTGCTTCGATTTCCTTTTCGGTTGCTTTACCGTTTCCATCAATTACCAGATCAGTAAACGCTATGTTGCAACCTTCTGCGGCAAATCTTAACGCGATGGCTTTTCCGATACCACGAGCGGCACCCGTTACAATCGCCGTTTTTCCTTCTAATAGTTTCATGGGTGTTATTTTTGCATTAATTAGTAGGTGGCAAAGATACAAACATTTTTCTAATCAGACTTTTAATATCCATAATTTGATTCAATAAAAAAGGATAAACCGAAATCTATCCTTTGTTAATGAGTTATTTTTCTGTGATATTATCTCACAATTTTTCTTTGGTTGTCAATTCTGCTATTTGAAAGTACTCGGGTTGCCGGGCTGTTCGCGCTTCTTTTTACCGCGTTTCTGTTTTTTTCGGGGCTGACACGTTGTATCGATTTCGACTTTACAGATGCCGGTGCCGCACTCAAGATTTGCATATTACTATTGAAAACTCCGGCAATCTTCATGCCTGACTGTGTGTAAAATTCATAATCCAAGTTGTAGTTGTTACCGTTTACAGTAACGATCATGTCTCCATCGGCGATTGCGAATTTCTTGGATGTGTAATACCACGTGCCGGCATCGTGCCACAAATTGTCGGTTCCGAAAAATTCATATCCATCTACGATAGCCGGTGCTTCTTGCGGATCATACACTACATTGTAGGTTCCATTCGGGATTATGTCGCCGGAGACAATCGGGGCATAAAGTTCGATGGCTAATATGTCTCCGTCTCCTGTCAGATTGGATAAGTTAACATTTGCTCCGCCCAGATATATGGTAAATCGATTTAAGTCGCCAAATGTCGGATAATTCAATCTTTCTTCGAATACAATTTCGCCTTTTACCAACGTTTCGGGCCAGGGTGTAACGTCGTATTTTTCAACAGCTCCACGATAAGTAAACTCGTAAGATGTATTGTCGCCCGTGGTTACAACACCATTTACCACGTAGCTTCCACTTCTTTCGATTATCAAATTTCCACTGGTAACGATCCAGTAATCGACAATCTCGTTGTTTCTCCAGATTTCAAAATAGCTGCCGGAAGTAGAGTAGGAACCATCCGTATTTTGTGTCCTCTCACCTCTGTAGAACGTGTAGGCTTTTCTGTCGGTACTCGCTCTGTAAGTACCGGCCGGAATATCTATTGAATTGGACGACTGTGGTCCCGTAATGTCAAAGTAAGCCACGATACCGCTTCTGTTTTGTTGCGGACTTCTCTCGAAATCGTTGTTAAACAGGAATAAATCATATACAGTAGTATTGTTACCGAAATAGTCACCCCAGTAATTGGTTTCGGCGGCAACGAAGGTAATGTCGTTTTCATCTACAATCTTCTTGTTTCTATTGCAAGAAGAAAGAACAAGTGTTGCTCCAATTAGAAGGATGCTTACGTTGAATAATCGTTTCATGGCTTTATTTTGTAATGTAGTTTTTAGGAATAAATTTTATCGGTTTTAATTCAAAAACGGTGCCAAAATATTTAAAACAAACAACCCCGAGAATATCGGGGTCAAATGTGAAAATGTATAATACTTGGAATTATTTTTTCTTTTCGTTACGTTTTGCGTAGCGGTTCATGAATTTATCTACACGACCGGCTGTATCGACCAATTTCGATTTTCCGGTATAAAACGGGTGCGATGAACTTGAAATTTCCAATTTTACCAATGGGTATTCCACGCCATCAATTACTTCCGTTTCTTTGGCGTTGATGGTAGAACGTGAAATAAATGTTTCGCCGTTTGACATATCTCTGAATGCTACCGGACGATAATTTTCGGGGTGAATTCCGCTTTTCATATCTATTTTATTATTTAATTTTCCACTTTTGTATTTCGGCTTGCAAAGATACGGCTTCTTTATCGAAAAAACAAAATTTTTTGGAAAAAACGATTTTTGGGGATTGAAACAAAACTTCGAGTACAGAAAACAAGAAGCGATATTGAACAAAAATGCCTATAAAGCGTATCTATTCAAACGGGTATCTCACATCCACCAGATACAGACCCTTGGCAGGTACGGAAGAGCCGGCACGGCATCGGTTCTTGGCTTCGATTACCGCTTTGAAATCATCGGTCGTCATTTTTCCCCTACCTACTTCGAGCAATGTGCCTACGATAGCACGCACCATATTTCGCAGGAAACGGTCTGCTTCGATGGTGAAAATCCAATGATCTGGTTCGAGTTCAGCCCATTCGGCTCGGATTATTTTGCAGTTGTTGGTTTTTACATCGGTATGGAGTTTGCTGAAACTGGTAAAATCGGTGTAGTCCAAGAGTATATCGGCTGCCTGATTCATGGCTTCATAATCAAGGGGATGAAAGACGCGCATGGCAAAATCTTCCAAGAATACATTTTTCCCGGTAACGATGTGGTATTCGTATCTTCTGGAAATAGCATCAAATCGGGCGTGAGCTTCGCCATTCACTTCTGCGATACGATTGACGGCAATATCGTTTGGAAGCAGGCTGTTAAGCTTATTAACCAAATCGAACTCGGCGGGTAATTCTTTTTCCCAATCAAAATGCGCGACCATACGCTTCGCGTGTACGCCGCTATCGGTACGTCCGGCTGCGGTAAGTTCAATTTTGGAACGAAAAATAGTAGAAAAAGCATGCTGCATCACTTCCTGAACAGAAACGCTGTTTGGCTGAACCTGCCAACCACAATAGGCTTTTCCATTGTAGGAAAAATAAATAAAGTACCGCTTTTTCATCTGTACAGGGAAGGGGAGCTTTGACTTGATTTATTGATGTTCTTCGCGTAGCAAATCGTTTACGGTTTTTACGGGATTGAATGTTTCGATGGGTACCTCAACAAAGACGGTGTTCCAGTCGCTCATAGCGCCATTCCACAGTCCTGGAAGCTCCAAGGCTTTTAGTGCTTCGCCATTTTTAGATTTTAAAGAAATAAATCCGGTGTTTTCATCCACGTGTTTGAGCAGGTCAAACTTCTCGCCTTTGTAGTTTTTTACGCCACAAACCAAATCTACGGGATTGAAATGGGTTGATTGCATCATAATTTGCTTATTCTCATCACTGATTTGAGCACTTTCCAAAATCTGGGGCGAAACGGTACCGTCCGGATTAACGGTTAGGAATGGTCCTCCACCGGGTTCTCCCACATTCTTTACCATACCGCAAACGCGGATGGGACGGTTGAGCTTACCATACAGGTATTTTCTGAGTTCATCACGTTTCAGAGTCTTAATTTCAGGATGGTAGTTGTTGAGCCTGTTTTCACAGAATTGAGTAATCACGGTCAGTTTCGCTTCCGAAATTTGCTCGTTTTCAAGCTCATTCAAATAGCCGAACGCTTGTTTCTGCAATGTAACAAGTACGCCACCGATAAGTTTTTTGTAAGTTACCGTGCTACTTTTTTGTGAGTCGGGAACCACGTTGTCGATGTTTTTTATAAAAATAATATCGTAGTTCAAATCGTTCAAATTAGCGATGAGCGCGCCATGTCCGCCGGGACGAAATACCATTTTTCCGTCTTCGCGAAAAGGACGGTTGTCGCTGTCGACGGCAATGGTGTCGGTAGCTGATTTTTGTTCGGAAAACGAAACGTCGTATTTTACTCCATATTTTTTCTCCAATTCGGGGAGGGTCTCTCGCAAATGGTTTTCAAATAATTCTCTATGTTCACCGGAAACGGTAAAGTGAATGTTTACTCCGTCGTTGCATTGAGCGTACAGCGCTCCTTCAGCCATGTGTTCCTGAAAAGGGGTTCGCGTACCATCCGCGTAGGAGTGAAATTTCAAAAGTCCTTTGGGTAATGCACCGTAGTTTAGTCCGTCATTTTTTAGCAGGCAGGCAACTATCTCTTTGTGTTGTCCGGCTTGTATCAGCTCAGGGATTGACTTGTCGGTGTTGTTTTTGCATACATTGTTCAAATCGTCATAAAAGGCGAATTTCTCTACTTCATCAAAGAATTGTTTTTCAGCGCTACTTTGCGGCATGTTACTTTCATTTTCCAAGAATGCAAATAAATCCTTGAACATGCGGCTCGCGGCACCGGATGCCGGAACAAGTTTTAAGACATCAGCACCACTTTTCAAAAAATCGTCCCAAACTTCAAGGTGTTTTTCTACATCGCTGTTTGATAGGTGGTTAATTCCGTCGCCAACAGATGCAGCGCGTCGTATTTCAAGAAAAGGAAATCCGGTAACAAAGTTTCGTAGTTGAGCTTCCACTTGTCGATGGCTGATACCTTTATTCTTCAGTGTGATTTCGTCTGATGGGGTAAACATGGTGTGATTGAATTTTTTTATAATTTTTTTCAAAAACAGGTGTATATATATCCTGTTTCTATCCACTATTTTCTGATATACAATTAATTAATCGTATTTTTATCTCTTCTGAGAAGTCTTCTTCGTAAACAATAGAATCCACTATTTTTCTTAAAAAATCTTTATTAATCCGTCCTGCCGCTAAATGATAACTTATTGTTTCCATTTTGTATAAAAATCTTTGAGCGGCATCCAAATATCCATTTTTTAGGAGAAAGATACATCCTAAAGAAATAGCAACGCGTTTATTTCCATCTTGAAAACAATGACTTTTATTGGCTGAAAAAAAGAGATGTGTTAATTTATCAATAAACGTAGGATAATACGCGTCGTTTTGTATGTGTTCCAAAGAAGCATCTAAAGACCCTACGTCAATAATCCCGTCATTACCGCCACCGCTCACAGCAATAGTCTTTTTATGTATCTTGATGACTTCCTGAATATCGGTAATGTATATTATCGTATTCATTTACTGTGTTTTAGCCTTTTGAAAATATCTTTTGCTTCTTCTATTTGTTTTTCAAAATTTACACTTTGATCTCCTATGAAGCGCTCGAAATCTGCTGGTGAAATAGAATGTATATACTCTTCTAACTTTTTGTGAAAAGCAACTCTAAAATGCAAATCTCTTGACGCCATTTTTATTCTGGCATCTTCAATGTGATGCCTTTGCAGAGGGTGTTCTGAAAAATACAGAAATATCCTGTCAACTTCATTGGGTTGTAATTTACGTCCTATTTTTTTATGGTAATTTTCAATTTCAAAGGCAATGCCGGTTTCAAAAGAAGCTACAAGATTAAGAATTTCCGCATACATCGTATCTCTAGCATTTTCTTTTACTTCAAGATTTAAGATATGTTTGTATTCTTGTGCATTTTCTTTAAAAATACATTGATAGATTCTATCTGTAAACAATGAATATTTATAATTTCCCATGTCAACATATCTGCTTAAAGCAGAAGTGAATTCTTTTCTGTATTTGCTTTCTCTGATAGCAGTAGGCAAATAGTCGGAGTCTTTTCGGTTTATGTATTTCGTTCCCCCACCTGTTCTTTCATTAATTGTTTCAATGACAATATCCAGCATTTTCGAACGTAAGAGTTTAGCGTTTTCACTTTCTGAAAGTAACATCCCTAAATTTAAAAATGCTCGAAAATTAAAAAGTCCGAGTTGTGTTGTTTTGCTCGGGACATTTATGACATGACCAAATTGTAACTTTAAGTTTTTTAGCTGTTTACCTTTACTTAAAATATATCCATTGTGTTTTAATTCTTGTTCATAATTTTCTAAATATCTTTTAATAGTCCTTTCATCAACAAGGTAAAAATCAGCAACCATTTGAGTTGTGAATTTATATTCTCCTTCAAATAACATACCCGATAATCCAACATATTCCTGAATTTTCTCAAGGGCAAACCGGTTATTCAGTATATTCTGTCTATCAATATTTGAATTGGTTAAATCCTTCATTGTTTTATCCTTAGTTGTCAAGTTTCACAAGGTTGTTGATATTTAGGTTCAAATTTAGTAATTTATTTTTGAAATCGTCGGGTTTCATTTTAAATATTTCGGGTTTTAGAAGAAACCATTTTTCGATGGCTAAAACAGGTGTTTTCACGTTGAGTTCTTTTCTCAGCGACCCGTGCCTTCTGTTCAGATTGTAAAACAGCAGGAAATTCATCAAATCGACGTTCATTTCATCTTTAGAATTGTAATTTGTTTTCAGAATCGTATTGTTTTTTATCGTACCGTTAACCCTTT
>JBKEBE010000026.1:0-38449 GCA_047973025.1 Paludibacteraceae bacterium | reverse complement strand
GCAGGAGAAGAATACATCTGGCGAGAAAGGGTTGATGGAAAAAATGCCATTCAGCAGATTTTTGCAAACATCAATGAGAAGCTCGAATTGGCTAACGGGCAGATAGACGACCCCGTTTTTGCCAAGCAACATTTACCATTTGCCGGCGAATTGTATATGGGACATCTAAGATACAGTACTACAAATTGGAGTGGTATTTCTTACGTACATCCATTCTTAAGGCGACATAATTGGAAAGCTCGCACGTTGGTTTTAGCCGGAAATTTCAATCTGACGAATGTTGATGAAATCTTTGAGCGACTAACCGGACAAGGACAGCATCCGCGCGACAAAGCCGATACGTTCCTAATGCTTGAATCCCTTGGAAATAAGCTCGACAATGAAGTGCAAGCCGAATACAATCAAATCAAACAGCGGTACACAAACGATGTGGCTATTACACGAAAGATTGAAGAACAGCTGGATATACCGTCATTCATCCGAAAATCGGAGAAAGACTGGGATGGGGGATACGTTATTTGTGGTATGCTTGGACATGGAGATGCCTTCGCGTTCAGAGATCCGGACGGTATTCGTACCGCCTTTTATTATCAAGATGACGAAATCGCGGTTGTAACATCCGAACGTGCCGCGCTTCAAACCGTGATGGGAGCCAACGAAGAAAATATCAGAGAACTTCTTCCCGGACAAATCATGATAATCAAAAAAGATGGAACCATCTATTTTGATACGATACGGATTCCGTCGCCTGAGACAAAACCCTGTTCTTTTGAGCGAATATACTTCTCGCGTGGCAACGATATGGCTATTTACCAAGAACGCAAAAAATTAGGTGCTTCATTAGCTCAACCGATTTTGAATTCAATCGACCGGGATTTGGACAATTCGGTTTTTTCATTCATTCCCAATACCGCTGAAGTGGCTTTCTATGGTATGACGCAGGGTATCAAAGAACTTACCGGTATCGATCCCCACATCGAAAAAGTACTAATCAAAGACATTAAACTTCGCACTTTCATTTCGCAGAATAAAGAGCGGAATGATCTGGCAAAGCACGTATATGACGTAACCTGGAACTCTATTCGCAGGGGAAAACGAGACAACCTGATTGTAATTGACGACTCTATCGTTCGGGGTACTACGCTGAAACAAAGTATTTTGTCAATTATCAATCGGTTGGAACCCAAGAAGATTATTATCGTCTCATCATCGCCACAAGTGCGATACCCCGATTATTACGGCATCGATATGTCCATGATGAGCGAATTTTGCGCGTTTCGCGCCGCCATCACGTTGCTGAAAGATATAGGAAGACAGCACATCATTGATGAAGTTTACCACAAGTGTAAAGCACAAGAAAACAATCCGAAAGAAACTGTAGTAAACTATGTTACCGAAATTTACGAACCGTTTTCGCAAGAAGAAATTTCGAGCCAAATTGCCAAAATGCTGACTCCGGATGATGTGGATTGTCCGGTAGAGCTGGTTTTTCAAACCATAGAAGGTTTACACAAAGCTTGTCCCAATCACAAGGGAGACTGGTATTTTACCGGAAACTATCCTACACCGGGCGGTATGAAGTTAGTAAACAAGGCTTTTATTAATTATTACGAAAAGAAAGAAATTTTAGAGATTTGAACGCGTCAGGATGTATATCTATTGAAGAATTGAGAAATTAAGAAATTGAAGAGTTAAGATATTATTACCTGTTTTTATATGATTGAGATTATCCCTGCCATAGATATTATTGACGGTAAATGCGTACGCCTTACACAGGGCGATTATTCTCAAAAGACTGTGTACAATGAAAATCCGCTGGAAGTTGCCAAGCAATTTGCCGAAGCCGGTATAAGTCGTCTTCACTTGGTGGATTTGGATGGTGCGAAAGCCCAACACATAGTCAATTATAAAGTCTTAGAAAACATTACGACAAAAACAAATCTGGTGGTGGACTTTGGTGGCGGATTAAAGTCGGATAAAGATTTGCGAATTGCTTTTGAATGTGGAGCCGCGATGATAACCGGTGGAAGTATTGCTGTGAAAAATCCGAAAATGTTTACAAGTTGGCTTGAGAAATACGGTTCAGAAAAAATTATTCTGGGCGCAGATATTAAAGGTAAAAACATAACTGTCTCCGGTTGGACTGAAACGACTGATATAGAGTTAATCCCATTTTTGAAAGACTATGTTGAAAAAGGAGTTTCAAGGGTGATTTGTACCGATGTCAGCAAAGATGGAATGCTCGGAGGTACTTCTATTGAGCTATATAAAGAGATTCTCGACGCGTTGCCCAATCTCTATTTAGTAGCAAGTGGCGGAGTTTCTTCCACCGAAGATATTGACGCATTGATACAGGCAAAAGTTCCGGCTGTTATCTTCGGAAAAGCCATTTACGAAGGAAAAATAAAGTTGAAAGAATTGGAAAGATTTGTTTAAGAATTTTTTAATTCACGTCCAACACATTTAAATTTATCCTAAAAACCGATATCAAACATGGCTATTGCAAAATTATTCCTTACTTTTGTGTTAAAAATAAATTGACCCGATGTTTTATCAGGTCATTTTTGCCTATAAACGTTTATCACAATCCCCTAAATTCTTAAAACAAGATTTATGCTTAAAGAAATTTTATCCATTACCGGAAAATCCGGCTTATACAAATTAGTTACCCAAGGAAAAAATATGCTTATCGTGGAGTCACTTATTGATGGGAAACGTATACCAGCCTACACACGTGATAAAGCCGTTTCGTTAGGCGATATTGCTATTTTTACCGAAACAGAAGAAATGCCGTTGGGCAATGTGCTTGAGAAAGTGAAGGAAAAGGAAAAAGGTGCAAAAGCTTCCATTGATCCTAAATCGGATAACGATACGCTGAAAAAATACATGGAAGAGGTTTTGCCGGATTATGACAAAGACAGAGTATATCCCAGTGATATCCGAAAACTCATTTCTTGGTACAACATACTGGTTGACAAAGATATGACGGACTTTGTTGAAGTAGAAGAATCCGGTAACGAAGAGAAAGAGGAGAAAGAAACTGAAGTAAAAGTAAAAAAAGAACCGAAGACGGTAGCCACTAAAAAAGAACCGAAAGTGCAAGTAAAACAGCCTAAGACGGCTCAAAAAACGATGACGAATCGTAAAATGGGCGGATAGTATTTCTGTGAATCAAATTAAGAAATCAATGCGCAACTCTTGTTGGAAAAAGAAACAACTATAAAAAAGATAGCATGACATCGGCAAATGAAACGCGAAATTCAGAGGATATAAGTTTCAGTGGGAGTGTGCGTGTTTCCGATATTACACGGTTGATTGAAGAATTTGCTCCTACGGCTTTGCAAGAAGATTATGACAATGCCGGATTGCTGGTTGGCAGTAAAGATACACCCGTTACGGGTGTATTGTTGTGTTTAGACGTAACAGAAGCCGTTATAGACGAAGCTATCCGGTGCGGTTGCAATCTCATTATTTCCCACCATCCGTTGATTTTCGGTGGCGTAAAACAAATCATCGGAAAAAATTATGTTCAGCGTTGTATCGTAAAAGCCATTAAAAATGATGTCGCGATATACGCGGCGCACACCAATATGGACAATGTCTTGAATGGTGTAAACGGCAAAATTGCCGATAAAATAGGCTTGATAAACCGCTCAATCTTGAGTCCCAAATCCGAAAATCTGCTAAAATTTGTAACATTTGTTCCACACGAGTTTGTTGAGAAGGTACAAACGGCTTTATTTGAAGCCGGTGCGGGAACTATAGGTAATTACGATTGTTGCAGTTTCAATTCTGTGGGGACAGGTACTTTCAGAGCAACAGATAATGCTAATCCCTTTGTTGGTAAAGCCGGCAAACTGCATACTGAACCGGAGACACGCGTAGAAGTCATTTTACCCACATATAGAATAGCACAAGCGGTAGGTGCGTTGAAACTCTCTCATCCTTATGAAGAACCGGAATTCGATATAATTCCGTTACTAAACGATTGGAATACGGTAGGTGCCGGAATAGTGGGGGAGTTGCCGGAAGCAATGAGTGAAAAAGATTTTTTACTCTTTCTGAAAAATAAATTTAATGTCGAAATAATTCGTCATACTCCTTTTTTGGAGAAGCCAATAAAAAAAGTGGCACTATGTGGTGGTGCCGGTAGTGGATTTTTGCGAGACGCTATGGCGCAAGATGCCGATGTTTTTGTTTCCGGCGATTTCAAGTACCATGAATTTTTTGATGCCGATCGGAAAATTTTGATTGCCGACATCGGGCATTATGAGAGTGAGCAGTTTACAAAAGAAGTTTTTTATGAGATAATTACAAAAAAAATTCCTAACTTTGCACTCCAAATTTCGGAAGTGAATACAAACCCAATTAATTATTTATAGACCTCATGGCTAAAGATACTAAAATAGAAAAGGAAATTACGGTTGAAGAGAGACTGCGAGCAATCTACGAGCTTCAGAAAGTGAATTCCAAAATTGATGAAATCAAAACTTTGAGAGGCGATTTACCCCTTGAAGTGCAAGATATGGAAGATGAAATTGTCGGGCTGAGCACACGCTTAGAAAACTACGAAAGCGAACTGGCTGAAATCCAAACGATGATTACCGGCAAAAAGGTGGAAATCGAAGAGTCGAAAATGAAGATTGAGCGTTATAAGGAACAACAAAACAACGTGCGCAACAACCGCGAATACGACAACCTTTCCAAAGAAATCGAATTTCAAACCTTGGAAATCGAATTGAGCGAGAAACGAATCCGCGAATATACGGTTGCTTTAGAAACTAAGAAAGAAGAGAAAGAACTTACCGCCAAGCAGTTGTCTGAAAGAAAATTGGATTTGGACGATAAGAAAGGCGAATTGGAAGAGATTGTATCGGAAACCAAACAAGAGGAAGAAAAACTTCGCGAAAACGCGAAAAAAATAGAAACCCTTATCGAACCGCGTTTGGTAACCGCTTTCAAACGCATTCGAAAAAATGCGCACAACGGGTTAGCCGTAGTAGCCGTGCAACGGGATGCTTGTGGCGGTTGTTTCAACAAAATTCCGGCACAACGCCAATTGGATATTCGCTCACGCAAAAAAATCATCGTGTGCGAATATTGTGGTCGAATTTTAGTGGATTTGGATTTGGCTAATGAAAATGAATAGGACAAACAGGTAAGTTTTAATATTAAGACATCAAAAAACTCCGAACAAATTTTTGTTCGGAGTTTTTTGATAGTTTAAACTTGATTGAAAAAGCCGAATTGCATGTGGGCGATCCGGCTTTCTATTTCTTTAGACAAAAGACTACTTATCTATCATTCCACTTAATAGGCATGATTTTCTTTCTCGTTGATTTCTGCCACCGTTGTCTCTTCTTTCTCCAAAGTACGCCACGCATAAAATATATACACGAGCACAAAAGGAATTAGAAGTGAAACGATTGACATTGCCTTTAGGGTATAAAAACTCGAAGAAGAGTTAGCTATTGTCAACGAACTTTGCAAATCAAAAGTAGAAGGGTAATAAGCCGTATTATTCCAACCGGCCATCAGGAATATTGTTGTAACCGTAAGTACCGTACCTATTCCGGCAAACCAGATTCCTTTTTTCCACGTCTTTTTAAGGAAAGAGTAAACAATCCCGTAAAGTACACCCACAACGCCTAAAAGAAGTAATATTAGGAGTGCGGGAACTTGAATCAAGTTATTGAAATACTTGAACTGTTCCATGTAAACATTACCGGTATCCGGATTTACGGCAAATCCTTTGGCGAGTAATGTCCAAATTAAAAAAGCAAGGAAAAAAACCAAGAACGGAGCGGCATTCATGATCAAAGCCTTATCGAGTCTTGATTCTATAGTCGTGTTTCCAATTCGATTTTTAAAGAAAAGAACAGCCAGTGTACGCGCCAAGAAGAATACAGCCAAACCCAGTAACCAAATGCGTAAGTCGGTTACGAGTAATTCCAATCCGTGCCAAGGGCTTTCCCATTGACTGATGACCGGACCAACCGAGCCGGTAAAGTCAACGATATTCGCTTTGTTGATGCTGAATTGAGAGCCTGTGAAGAACGAAGCAACTGCTGCTCCGATCAAAAAAGTTGCTGCAAGTCCATTGAAGAACAAGAATCCTCGGTAGGCGTTACGTCCAAAGAAATTACCCGGTTTGTTTTGATATTCATACGATACAGCTTGTAAGATAAAGCAGAAAAGAATAAGCATCCAAACCCAGTAAGCGCCACCAAAACTGGTGGAGTAGAACAGCGGAAACGACGCGAAGAAAGCACCACCGAAGGTTACCAACGTGGTAAACGTGTATTCCCATTTTTTGCCGAGAACATTTACTAACAATCGTTTTTCGTCTTCCGTCTTTGCTAACGAACCAATCAATGTCTGACCGCCTTGCACGAATAGCAGAAACGAAAGTAGTCCGCCTAACAGTGATATCAAAAACCACCAGTAATGTTGAAGAAATGAATATGTTATCATAATGCTAATTTTTAGTAGTAAATAACTGATTTATTTTTTATCAATGTTAGTATTTTTCATCTTCGGTTGTCGGCACATCATCAATCTGCGGTCCCTTTTGTATTTGCTTCTTGGTAATACCGATATCGGCAATTAATAGTCCGGTAAACAGCACGGCAAAAAGCACAAAGGTTATTACAACCGATGATGTCTGTAATCCGGAAATAGCCGCCTGAACGGGTAGTATATCTTGAATAACCCAAGGCTGACGTCCAAATTCGGCAACGATCCATCCCAACTGACCGGCTAAGTATCCCAGCGGTATAAACCAGACGAATACCCACAGCAACCATCTGTATTTCGGGAGTAAGTTCTTTCTTTCCAGATACAGCGCTACGATAAATAATAACAAGAAGCCAACCCCCAGAATTACCATCAGGTGGAACGAATAAAATACCAAAGGAACCGGTGCGATAATATCTTCCGGAGAATCTAAATAGCCATAACCGAAATTCTTGAAATTTGCATCCAATGTTGCTTTGTATTGCGCCATTGAAGCGGTATCCTTCGCGAGTTCCGCTTTTTTGAAATCACTCAAAGCGCTTTGAGCCAGTTTTCCGGATTCTTTTCGTTCTTCAAAAGATTGGGCAATCGTCCCATCAGGTTGCGTATAACCACCTTCAATGATATTTTTAATACCCGGCACATACGCGTTGAAATCTCCAAAAGATAGCCATGAAAGGGTTTTCGGGAATTTTATTGCCCAAACAACTCCTTCTTCGTCATCCAAGTATGATTCTTTGTTGGGATTGACGATACCCATCGCGACAAGCGGAGCACCTTCTTGCCCTTCATAAAGTCCCTCCATCACGGCAAGTTTCATCGGTTGATGTTTCGCCACTTGTTGCGCGGAACCGTGTCCGGTCCAGATAATCAGCAAAGAACCTACCAGTCCGAAAAGAGCTCCTACACGGATACTTTTCTTGGCGAAGTCCAATTCCCGTTTTTTCAATACAAACCAGGCGCTGATTCCTACCACAATCAAACTACTGAATACCCATCCGGAGAATACGGCATGCAGGAACTTGTTCATTGCTACGGGCGAAGTAACCACAGCCCAAAAATCAACCATTTCGTTGCGAACGGTTGTAGGGTTAAATTCCATCCCAAGCGGCAACTGCATCCAAGCGTTTGCAATCAAAATCCAAAGTGCCGATAAAGTCGCTCCGGTGATAGTCAGCCAAGTAGCCGCTAAATGAAAGCCTTTGCTTACTTTCTTCCAACCAAAAAACATGATGGTAATAAAAGTAGCCTCCATGAAGAAAGCCAAGAGACCTTCAATGGCTAATGGAGCACCAAAAATGTCTCCTACAAAATAACTGTAGTTAGACCAGTTGGTACCAAATTGGAACTCCAAAATGATACCGGTTGCCACTCCGATAGCAAAGTTGATCCCGAAAATCTTCATCCAGAATTGGGTAACTTTTTTCCATTTCTCATCTCCTGTTTTGAAGTAGATGGTTTCCATAATGGCTTGTAACACTCCCAGCCCTAAAGTGAGTGGTACGAAAAGCCAGTGATACATAGCTGTAAGAGCAAATTGCGCCCTCGACCAGTTGACTAAAGAAACGTCTAATAATTCCATAAATTTGAATTTTAAGATATTAGAATATAATTGAATATTTAATATTTAATGGAAAACGGCAGATAATCGTCAAGAGCTTTCAAAATTCCTTACATGTTTATCTGTCTCGTACATTACTAAAAACTTGTTACCGATATTAAGGATAGGTTGGTCAAATAATTTCAACAAATATACAGAGAATTTTAAAAAAAATATCAAAAAATAATCAAAAGATGAAAATTGTCTGTTTTTAGACCCAATTTGTCCGATTTCAGGCAAAAATAAGGACAAAACATACAATCTGGTTGGTGTTTTTTAGTTTAAAAGATAAAAAATGCTACCTTTGGCAAGTCTTTACAAAAACGGATTAAATTGCTTCTCGGTGCCGATGGTGGTTGTAGGACCGTGTCCGCTGTAAACAATTGTCTCATCAGGAAGCGTAAACAGTCTTTCTTCAATCGAGCGAATCAACGTATCGTAACTCCCTTGTTCAAAATCAGTACGTCCGATGCTGCCTTTAAACAGTACATCGCCGACGAATACTACACCGGCTTGCTTGCAATAAAGTGAATGGCTACCCGGCGAATGCCCCGGTGTATGCAAAGCCAGAAAAGTTGTATTTCCAAAATATAATTCTTGATTATCAGTAATATATGAGCCTAAACGCTGAGCCGGTTCGGAGTAGGGGAGACCCCACTTTTCGGCGGAAAGATGTACCGAATCAAGCAAAAATTCATCTTCTATCCCTCCTTCGGGCATAATGCCATAGGTATCAAATAGAAACTTGTTCCCAAACTGATGGTCGAGATGAAGATGCGTATTTAAGACTCTCGTTAATTTCAGCTTGTTTTCTTCGATGAAGCGTGTAACCCGTTTTTTTTCTTGCTCAGAAAGCATTCCGGCATCTATGATTACCGCTTCGTTTGTCTCGTCCCAAACTACGTAGGTATTTTCCTGCAAAGGATTAAAAGGGAATGTTTTAATATTCATGTTCATTAATTTTTCTTCATTGATTCCGATTTCAAATATTTTGATGTTAACCAACGCCTTACGGGTAGGTCGTAAAATCTGAGCAACGCGTAAGCCAAAAGAATGATTACCGGTAAAAGAATTAAGCCTACGGGAAATCCTTTTTCAATCGGAATCTTATTGTTGTCAACCCAAGCATAATAAACATATACGATAGGGTAGTGTATTATGTAAATCGGATACGAAATGTCGCCTAAAAATGTACAAACTTTTTCGGTTAACGGGGAGGTAATTTTTCCGATTGCTCCTAAGTAAATAATAACCGGGAACAAAAGGATGACGGATAAAGAATCGTACAAGCCATTTGCCCATAGATGTTCATATCCGCCTATTCTTGGAACACTCAGTACAGCTACCAACAAAATACCGGATAATAAAAACGTATTTTTACCTTCGCCCGGTTTCACGGCACGTCTAAGAAGCATCCCTGCCATGTATGGAAACAAAAGACGGGTAAACCCGATTTTGAGTTGCTCAGGCTCCAAAGACCATCCTCCGATAATATCGCCATTAGGACTTGTTACCGCCAGATGTATGAGTGCAACACCCGCGACGGCGACTAAAATACCGAGTACTATTTTGGATAATCTTCTTAATATCAGGGCGTGAAGAATATTGGCTATATATTCGAAGAATAAAGACCACGCCGGTCCATTGAGCGGATGCATTTCATTCCAGCCTCTTATGTCCATTGATGTAGGTATCGGAATCAATGTGCATCCGATAACAAAAACGAGCATCATCGTCCAAAAGGACGTTTCTGCTATATTGGGAAACATAGCCGATTCTTGAAAAAAGAAGCAAAGTGCCCCGATAGTCATACCTGCGATAATCATGGGATGAAGCCGGATTAACCTCCTTTTAAAAAATGCTTTTACAGTCATCTTATCCCAACGGTCATCATAAGCATGTGCCATGACATACCCTGAGAGCATAAAAAAGAAATCTACCGCTAAATAACCGTGATTAATCAGTTGTTTTACATGGTCGCCTCCGGAATAGATTTCGAGTACGTGAAATAATATGACTACAATTGCGGCAACACCGCGTAACGCGTCGAGTATTAAAAAGTGTTTCTTCGAGTCTGAGAAGCTCGAACTTGGATTGATCATATTTTCCAATACTATGTTATTCTGTTATTTCGATGATGTTGTTTTCCGGATCCAATACTACGCTCTCGTAATATCCATCACCGGTTACTCGTGGTTCGCTAACAATTTTAAGCCCATCGATTTTCAAGGTTTCTGTCAAGCTATCAACACATTGTCGATTACCCGTAGAAAAAGCCAAATGTGCCAAGCCGGTTATAGGATTGTCATAATTATTATCACGCTCAGTGACAGTAGCTCTATTCATCAATTCCATTCTGCAGCCATTATCGAAAGTCAAAAAATACGAAGTAAAACCTTTATCAGGATTCCGATAAAGTTGGTTGCTTTTAGCCTTGAAATATTTTTGATAGAAATTCTTTGTATTTTCTAAATCGTTAACTCAAATGGCTATATGATCTATCTTCATTCCTTCTATTTGATGTTTTCTCTGTTTCGTTGAATGTTGGTAAGGGTATTTACGACTGACAACTATAATCAATTGGTTGATATAGGTACATAAACAACCTTTTTTGTCTTAAAAAATTCTCCTTCAAAGTCTTTACTCAAGTCATATACTTCGGCTATGTTTTTGTAAGGCAGAATTTCACGTTGCAATTCACCGCCTTTCAAACAGACTAAACCGTTAGGAAGCGCGTTTTGTTGGTTCGAAGCAATATTCTTTTTTGTAAGTTTGACCAAATCATCTAACGGCATTACCGCCCTGCTGACTATAAAGTCGTATTTTCCTTTCTCTTCTTGAATCCGGCAATGTTTTAATTCGCTGTTTTTTAATTCAATAGCACTTGAAATCTCCTGTGCTACTTTAATCTTTTTCCCGATACTGTCAATGAGTGTAAAATGGGCATTTGAAAAGTAAACAGCCAGTGGAATACCCGGTAATCCACCGCCGGTTCCAACGTCAAGGACTTTACTTCCTGCCTTAAAATTAATTGTTTTTGCGATTCCCAAGGAGTGAAGCACATGGCGTTCATACAGATTCTCAATATCCTTTCTGGAGATAACGTTTATTTTGCTGTTCCAATCAAGATAAAGCTCATACAAGGCTAAAAATTGATTTTTTTGCCTCTCGGACAAGTTTGGAAAATATTTTAACAGTTGTTCCATGCCTACACGTTTTTTTGGTTGGTCAAAATTACTTCTTTTTTCGAAATTACTCAAATCGGTAGCATTCTATTCTGTACGCTTGCCTTTTTCAATCGATTGTTTCCTTAGGTAAAAAACGTCACAACCGATAAAATTTCAAACGATTGCGATTCTAAATATTATTTTTTTCAGTCATTTGGTTTCTATTAACCGCCGACTAAGCTAATTTTGCAACAATGTATTATCCCCTAAAAAATTATGTATATGAAAAAAACTACTTTTATCTTGTCTTGCGTATTATTGATTAGTACCTACAGTTACGGAGATAACGGCTGGTTCAATGATTTTGTGTTAATCGATAAAAATGCGACTACATCCGAGCAGTATTGGATAGGAGGTAATCCCGGTTCAGGTACCCAATTAGACACTCACGATTTTGGCGTAGTCTCTTCATTGGTTATTACCGGTTGCGACATGAAGTATTGGTCTAATGATGGTCGTGACGGTGGATCTTTCTCTTACAAAATCATGAATGCTGATAATAC
Source organism: Paludibacteraceae bacterium (assembly GCA_047973025.1). Classification (GTDB taxonomy): domain Bacteria; phylum Bacteroidota; class Bacteroidia; order Bacteroidales; family Paludibacteraceae; genus UPXZ01. The sequence goes on along the minus strand of JBKEBE010000026.1, from coordinate 26,603 downwards.
TACTGAAGTTGTAGCTCCGGTGGAAACGATTTGGAGTCAGGCATACCTTGGTGGTAATGACTTTCAGGGGACTCTAACGGGGCTCTCAATTAACATCTTGTCGGGATTAGCCTCTAACACCACCTATAAGCTACATGTGTGGGCTAAAAGTTGGGGAACAGGAGGTGACAGCTGGTTAAGTAATGGTGGAGTTGATTACGTAGCTACTTTTACAACGGATAATCCAACAGGTGTAAGCCTGTCGGAAGCTACGACTAAAATTTTTGTAGAAAATAACGTAGTAAGAGCGATATTTTCGGGAAGTGCGCGAGTAGAGCTTTATTCCGCTACCGGACAGCAGCTCAAATCTATCGTTACGAACAATGAATTTTCAGAAACCCTTCGTTCCGGAATTTACATTTTACGTATCAATGGCGAATCCCACAAAGTACTTGTAAAATAAACGCTTATTCTACTTACGATTGATATTCAAAAAAGGTCATTCGTGCTGAATGACCTTTTTTATTCAATCAATGATGCAAAGAGAGTATATGAAATATGTCATATCTCCACTAATTTAAGAGAATTATTTTACACGACTTAAATTCCATACTCTCTACTACCCATAAAATCAAATCACTATTTTTTAATTTAATTTAATTTAATCTAAACATATCATGAAATTTTTTACATTACCGATAGCTACGTTAATTACCTTCGTTTTCCTTTGGTCAAGTACAAGCTACGGACAAGCACCGGCTCAGAGCCATGACGTTATGTTGCAAGGTTTCTACTGGGATTCAAACGCCACTACATCGTGGAATAAATTATACCAAATATCGGGAGAACTTTCCGGCAATTTTGATATGGTCTGGCTACCGCCTTCCGCCTATTCGAGCGGAGGTACCGGTTACATGCCTCGTCAATGGAATATCCAAAATTCCGATTGGGGGACAAAACCCGAGTTACAACGTCTGATTAATGCGTTGAAAACCAACAATTGCCGTGCAATGGCAGATATCGTCGTCAATCATCGCGATAGCAAAACCGGTTGGATGGAATTTTACACCGACAATTTTGGATCATACGGAAGTTTTACATTTAATAAAGAACACGTATGCTACAATGATGAGGCTCAATATTCCACATCTGTACCTTCCACTCAAAAACCTACGGGAGCCAACGATACAGGCGAAAATTTTGATGGTGCCCGCGACCTTGATCATACTAAAACGTATGTGCAGGATGCCGTGAAAGCGTATCTACAATGGATGAAAAATGATATGCAATTTGATGGCTGGCGCTATGATATGGTAAAAGGATTCAGTGGCTACTATATTAATGGATACAATGCCGCCGGAGGAGCCTATCTTTCGGTAGGCGAATATTGGGATGCACAATACAACGCTGTATGGAATTGGATACAATCCACAGGCAATACGAGCGCGGCTTTTGATTTCCCTATGAAATACGCCGCGTTGAACAATGGACTTGCAACCGGAAATTACGCCGCTATGGCTTGGGCAGACAATGGTACCATGCGTCCGGCCGGCTTGATTCACAGTCCACAGTCTCGTCGATTTGCAGTAACTTTTGTTGATAATCATGACACGTACCGTGATGCCAGTAAATATACCGGAGACGTATTGAAGGCAAACGCTTTTATCCTTTCCTCACCGGGTATTCCTTGCGTATTTTATCCGCATTGGAGAGACAATAAAGCTGTAATCAACGCCATGATTAAAGCCCGTAAATCGGTTGGAGTACACAGTGAGTCCGCTGTGGAGGTACAAAACACAAGTGGCTATTACAAAGCCTATTCCGTCGGAACATGTGGGGAAATGATTACCTATGTAGGGGCAAGTAACTCGGCTTGGGCAGGCAATGAACCTTCCGGAGGCGGGTGGACCAAAAATATAGATGGAACCGGATGGGCGATATATACTAAAATTAATTCTACTTCGTGCGGTAATGAACATCAGAATGGGATTGATAACGGAATTAATCCGGCTACGCCTTCCGTATTTACTACCATTACCATCAAAGCTGTAGTACCTTCAACGTGGACAACACCGAAAATTCATGTTTGGAATAAAGCTGTAAATAATAAGCAAATCACTACAGCCGCGTGGCCCGGAGACGCTATGACCAAAGTAGAAGGAAACACCTATACGATTACTCTCTCCGGATTTGACGCGACGAATGAAGTCGGTATCGTATTTAACAATGGCGCGACTACCGGTACATTACAAACCATTGATCTTACTACTACAAAATCAACCGGTTGTTGGGTTTTATCTGATGCACCTACAACGGCAACAAAATACGATGGGGTAGAATATGCCAATTGTTCGCAAACCGCGATAGAAGAAAACACGCAAATAAATAATATAACGCTTTACCCCAATCCGGTAACAGATAAGCTATATGTAAAATCTTCTGAATCGATTAAAAATATAGCTGTTTTTTCACTTACGTCCGAAATGGTAAAGCACTCTGAAGCTGTCAACGACTTTATACCTGTTGATAATCTTCCTGCCGGAATCTACCTTGTGAAAATTTTGGATGAATCAGGAAATAGTGTAATCCATAAATTTATAAAAGAATAAAGAACTCTCTGTGTTTATTCGATTGTCAGGTTCGGTAATTAGTTGTAACTTTGCACTTCATTAAAAATACATACTATTGTGCACGATTTTTTTGTGTACATGCTTACTAAGAATTTATGAAAGCATACGTTTTTCCCGGACAGGGTGCCCAATTCGTAGGGATGGGCAAAGATTTGTACAACAATTCTCCACTTGCCAAAGAATATTTTGAAAAAGCAAATGAGATACTTGGTTACCGCATTACCGATTTAATGTTTGACGGAACTCCGGAAGACCTTCGTCAGACGAAAGTTACCCAACCGGCTGTTTTTCTTCATTCGGTTATTTCAGCGATTGCATTGGGTGATGAATTCAAGCCGGAAATGGTCGCCGGACATTCTTTGGGCGAATTTTCCGCGCTTGTAGCCGCCAAAGCGCTAACCTTTGAAGATGGGTTAAAATTAGTTTTGGCTCGCGCAATGGCTATGCAGAAAGCGTGTGAAGCGGAACCATCTACCATGGCGGCTGTACTCGGATTGGATGATGTAATCGCGGAAGAAGTTTGCGAAGAAATCAATAAGACCGACGTGGTTGTTTGCGCTAACTACAACTGTCCGGGTCAATTGGTTATTTCCGGCTCAATCGAAGGCGTTGACAAAGCCTGTGAAGCGATGAAAGAACGCGGTGCTAAACGTGCCCTGAAACTTGCTGTTGGCGGGGCTTTTCATTCTCCGCTAATGGAACCGGCACGTAAAGAACTACAAGAAGCCATAGAAATTGCTGTTGTGAGCAAACCAATTTGTCCGGTATATCAGAATGTTAACGCGAATCCGCAAACAGACCCTGTTTCAATCAAAAAGAACCTGATAGCACAGCTTACAGCACCTGTACGCTGGACTCAAACGGTTAAAAACATGATAGTTGACGGAGCTGACGAATTTATTGAACTCGGACCGGGCGATGTATTAAAAGGGTTAGTAAAAAAAGTTAATCCGGATGTGAAAGTGGGGTAGTGGCTCTACTCTATTTTCTACATTTTTTCATTCAGCCGTCCCTTAAAATTTTCATTGCTATTAATTTCAAAGAAAATTTTAAGGGACGGTCATTTTATACACCTCATGTCCAACTATGGAAGTGAATTTAATACAACTTCCGTAGCTTCATCATACACATTTCCCAAACGACAGGATGAAAAACTGTTTCCACTCTGAACTAACTGGAAATTGGCGTTGCTTTTATCTTCCACAGTTACGCCATAAAAGTTACTCCGGCTAAATGTGCAATTTTGAATAGTAATTTTTGCACTACTACGTAAGTAGAGATTGCTGTTTGAGTTCCAAGCATCGCTCAAACCGCCTCCCGATATGTCACAGTAAATCAGCTTATTGCCCGATACGGTTGAAGACAGCATTATACCGCCCCAGTAGCCGGCTTCATTGTTCAAACCTCTGATAACAATGTGTTTATCGGTTGTTCCTGCCGCAATGATTTGTCCACTTGCTTCTATGCGCATCGTGGCTGATTGTTGAAAATAAAGCGAAACTCCTGCTTCCAATGTCAGTTTCTTCTCTACATAAACAATATCTTGCATTAAATACGGTATCTGTATGGCTTTTAAGGTAAGGTCCGAGTTAGAAACCGAACCTTGAATGCGTACAACATTTTTGACATTATCGGTAAAAATATTACTGCTTGTAATAGCGGTTGCAGCTGTCAGATTATCGATCCACATAGCATAGTAATTGCAATTTTTTACCGTATTGCCGTCAAATGTCTTCAGAGATGCGTCTGCATCTACCTGAATGCCGGCTCCCAACGACCCGTTAATCTCACAATTTTTTACCGATACGCTCCCACTAACACGAAGTACCCCGCGCCAATCATTTTCATCGGATCCACCATTAATCAACCGAACGTATTCCATCAGGTTATCGGTACGCTTTGAATGATAACGAATACTGCTCCAGGAGCCTTTATTCGGGTTATTTAGCGGTCCACCAAATTCAATGGGCTTGTCGGCAGTTCCTACCATTTTTAGTCCTGCGTTTTCGCCTACATCAATAGCTCCATCAATCCCCGTGAAAAGGATTTTTACACCGGGTTCGATGGTAAGCAGCGCATTACCGTCCACATAAAAAATTCCGTCAATTACATAATCAACCGGCAGTCCCAAATCGGGCAGTGTACGGTTGGCGTTCATTGTTCCCGAAAGGGTTTCGGTGGTCGCATCCAGCCTTTTTACCGTTACGGTATATACCGCTGTCGACTTGTCTTCGGCAGTAACCATATATAGCACCGGATTTGTAAAATCCTGAACGACAGCGGAAATGGGAGAAACCGTTGACTTTTCTGACGTTGTAATAATGGGGACAAGTGTTGTCAGATTAGTATTGTAGGGTACACTGACGGTAACGGTTTTTGCCGATTGATTGATTACACCGGTTATCTGCGGATTGAGATTGGAGATAATGAAACTTTTTATCTCATTCTCCGATGAGAACTTCGGGTCGTTGCCCGAATCGCAACTGCATATAAAAGAAACACATAAAGCAACTGTTGCGAAAATAGTTAATTTCGATTTCATGGCTATAAATTTTTAATTATTAATACTAAATAGAATTATTTCAGCAGCAAATTTATAATCGGTAAGATATAAAAAATACCCCCAAAAAGGGGTTTTTTTAGAATCGTTTTGACCTTATATTTGCTTAAGAAAATTAATCGTATATTTGTTGGGAGTAAAATCGTATTCATGTGAGTATAAAAGAATTAAATCTATGATAAAATTCAATATATTACTTGTATTGCTTGTGTTGCTTGTGTTTTTTTATCCAATCTCATTGGCTCAAAACACGGATTCCATCATCAAAGTTTATCGCAATAGCAACGGAGAGTACAATGTGGATTCACTTTTGGCAAAAAGCAAAACGATAATGTTTTCAAATCCCGATTTATCACTTGAGTTAATCCAAAAAACACTTGCCATTGCCAAGCTGCAAAACAATATGGTAAAAGTGGCAGACACGTATCGCACGTTAGGAAATTATTTCTCAGACATAAAAGGAGACGTGGAAAACGCTACAAGAAATTACAATACGGCGGACAGCGTTTACCGAAAGCATAAAGGAAAACAGGCAAGCGAAGGAATCGGAGCCATTTATCATAGCTTTGGAGCCATTTATCAACGTCAAAGCGATTACGCTACAGCGATTGATTTTTACACAAAGGCTTTACGTGTTTTGGACAGTATTGGCAACGAAACAATCCGTCCCAAAACGTTAAATAACCTTTCTACGTTATACGCTTATCTGAAAGATAATGTCAAAGCGGAAGAATATGCCCGCGAATGCTTAAAGTTATCTCAAAAAAATAAGGACAACTATCTCATTTCAGTAATAAGTACAACACTCTCTTCCGTCCTGATAGCACAAGAAAAGTACGACGAAGTCCCAACGCTGCTTGATAATGCCAAAAAAATAGCCCTACAAAGAAACGACCAATATATTTTAGATTTGGTAGATTTGAATTACGGCGGTTATTACCAATTTGCCAAAAAAGATTGTCCAAAAGCCATTGAAAACTACCGGCAGGCGACCCAATATGCCCAAAATATAGGAAATGAGTACGAAGTGATGCGAGCATTAGTTAATTTGTCAGAATCATATCTGTTAAATAATCAAATACAAGAAGCTAAAAAAACCGCTCAGAAAGCTTACCTATTAGTGGAAAAAATAGGTTCGAATGATACAAAACAAAGGCTTCTGTATATTCTGGCCAAATCCGAAGCCAAGGAACAGGAATATGAAAATGCCTACAAAAATTTACTGAACGCCTACCAATTAAAAGATTCGGTATTTAACGAAGAAAATGCTCGACATATCAGTTACTTGGAAACAAAATATCAAACAGAGAAAAAAGAATTGCGTATTTCTGCTTTGGAAAAAGAAAAGAAACTTTATGCGATTATTACTTTTGGAGGCGTTTTCATTTTGTTATTGTTATTGTTTATTGTCTTTTTGCGTAACAAGTCCATCGCTCGAAAAAAACTGTTTGCTGAGCAAAAAATCATTCAGCTCGAACAAGAGAAGCAATTGATTGCTACTCAGGCCGTACTTGAAGGTGAAATTGCCGAACGAACTCGGCTTGCCCGCGATTTACACGATGGGTTAGGGGGGCAGTTATCATTGGTGAAATTAAAAATGCATCAATTGCATGGGGATGCCAAGGTTTCTCGAATAGAATCGACATCAATGCAGGATGTGTTGGAAACCATTGACCAAGCAATACGTGAATTACGCCACATTGCTCACAATCTGATGCCTGAATCACTTACGCGTGAAGGATTAAAGGCTGCACTGACCGATTTCTGCAACGATATTCCGCAAGCAGAGATACATTTTTTCGGAACAGAAGAAAAATTAGAAGAGACTTACAAGATTACATCTTTCAGAATCTTACAAGAACTGGTCAACAATGCACTAAAGCATGCCGAAGCGACACAAATTATCATACAGATCATCATTGACGACAATCGGTTAAACCTTATCGTATCAGATAATGGTAAAGGTTTTGAACCATCAGAAACCAATCTTTCGAGAACTTCGGGATTAAATAACATAAAGTCACGCGTAAATTCACTTTCCGGACGAATGACATTGCAGGCAGAATCAGGAAAAGGCACGGAAATGGAAATTGAATTTCAACTAATCAATCAATCCAAAACACTATGATACAAGTTGCCATTACCGATGACCATCCGTTGTTGGTTGAAGGGTTTAAACATCTTATTAATTCATCGGGAGTTGCTGAAACAGTATGGACGGCACCTACAGCGGCTGAATGCACACGTATGCTCAACAATTGTCTGCCTGACGTATTGCTACTCGATATCAATTTGCCCGATGGCAGTGGCATTGATATCTGCAAAAACATCAAATCACGTTGGCCTTCGCTTCCCGTTCTTGCTTTAACCGGTTTTGGAGAATACTCCATCGTTAAGCGAATGCTGGACAATGGCGCGAATGGTTACTTGCTTAAAAATTCGATGGCAGAAGAAATCATTGCCGGAATTGAAGCCGTAGTTGATGGAGAGCAATTTCTTTGTCACGAAATAGATGTGCTCGTCAATAAACGAACCACACAACACGTAACGCTCACGCAGCGAGAATCAGAGATTTTAAGACTGATTATTGATGGACATACAAACGCCGAAATAGCCGATAAACTTTTTCTGAGTGTGGAGACTGTAAACAGTTATCGTAAAAATTTGCTCATCAAATTAAACGCTCGAAATACCGCTGTAATGGTGCGAATGGCCATCGAAGAAAAACTCGTTTGATAATCATTTTTTAAAGATATGATTTTTCCTATAATTTATATTATGTCAAATTATAGATTTAAATTCTTACCCATTCGTTTAAAGTGTTGAAAAATAAAAAAAGTGGTTAGTATAATTTACTTACCACTTTTGGTACTAAAATTAGATATGAGCAATGAAAAAACGGCTTGAGATAATTTTTTCGATTATATGGTGATTCTCACGCTTCGGTAATTCGAACGATTTCTCCTTTTTGAATACGTTCTTCGACCATCGCATCTAATACGGCAACGGCTGTCATATTTACAATATTTCGTACAGAGCTTTCCACATCGAGAATATGAATGGGTTTATTCAATCCCATCTGGATCGGTCCGATAACTTCTGCGACACCCATTTCAAGCATCATTTTCTGTACCATATTGGCGGAATTTAAGTTCGGGAAAATCAACGTGTTTACGTCTCTTCCTTTTAATCTTGAAAATGGAAACTTCTTGTCTCTCAACTCTTTATTCAAAGCAAAATTTACTTGCATTTCGCCATCGACAAGCATTTTCGGATGTTTTTCGTGGAGTACGCTTGCGACTTTCTGCATATTTGCCGCGCTACCGTCTTTTTCCGAACCGAAGTTGGAATACGACAAAAGTGCCATAACAGGCTCGTATGCAAAGAATTTTACCGACTCGTAGGTCAATTTTGCAACATCTATAATGGTTTCTACAGATGGATGTCTGTTAAACAACGTGTCGGCTAAAAAGTAGGTGCCTTGTTTTGTATTCATAATGTGCATGGCACCAATGGTATTAAGTCCTTCACGTACACCAATAACCATTTTAGCGGCTTTTACGGCTTCTTCATATTTGGTTATCACGCCGGTTATGAGCGTATCGGCATCTCCCATTTCTACCATCATCATACCGAAGTAATTACGTTCGTACATCCACTCGTAAGCACTTTCTAAGGTTACTCCCTCCCTACTCCGTTTTTCCGCTAAATGTTTGGCATAGCGTATTCTACGATTTTCTTCCCGATCGTGCCGAAGATTTACAATCTCAATACCGGTCAAATCAATACCATTTTCAGTGGCTACATTCGCTATCTTTTCTTCGTTGCCGAGTAATATCGGCACGCAAATTCCTTCAGCCAAAGCGGTTTCTGCCGCACGAAGCATATTGATGTGATTGGATTCGGAAAAGACAACACGTTTCGGATACTGCCGTGCCGTATCATAAAACCTACGTAACATTCTGTTATCCAGCCCCATAATCCTATGAAGGCGGTGTTCGTATTCTTCCCAATCGGTTATGATGGTTTGAGCAACGCCGGAATCAATCGCTGCTTTGGCAACTGCCGGTGCTACGGTAGTCAATAAGCGTGGATCAAGTGGCTTCGGAATAATATAATCTCTCCCGAAACTAATCTTTTTAGCTTCGTATGCCGAATTCACGACTTCCGGTACCGGCTTTTTGGTCAATTCAGCAATGGCACGTACCGCGGCTACTTTCATCGCTTCGTTGATACAGGTGGAGCGAACGTCTAACGCGCCACGGAAAATATACGGAAAACCGAGTACATTGTTAATCTGATTGGCATGGTCGGAACGACCGGTAGCAAAAATAATGTCCGGACGAGATGCCATCGCATTTTCATAAGAAATTTCGGGATTCGGATTTGCTAATGCGAATACAATCGGGTTCGCATTCATGCTCTGAACCATTTCTTTTGTGAGTACATTGGCTACCGAAAGTCCCAAAAAGACATCTGCTCCTTTTACGGCTTCAGCCAATGTATTTATAGCTCGGCTTGTGGCGAATGGCTTTTTTCTGCTGTTCAAATCGGTTCTCTTCGTATTTATAACCCCCTTAGAATCAGCCATTACGATATTTTCCAACTTAGCCCCCAATGCTATATACAACTGTGTACAGGAGTTAGCCGCCGCTCCTGCTCCATTCACAACAATTTGAATTTCGTCAATCTTTTTACCCGTAATTTCCAACGAATTAAGCAATCCGGCAGCCGAAATAATAGCAGTTCCGTGCTGATCGTCGTGCATAATGGGAATATCGAGTTCCGCCTTCAACCGTTCTTCAATTTCAAAGCATTCAGGTGCTTTGATGTCTTCCAAGTTGATACCGCCAAACGTGGGCGAGATGGCTTTTACAATTTGGATAAATTTTTCGGGGTCTTTCTCGTTGACTTCAATATCGAATACATCAATTCCGGCAAAAATCTTGAACAGCAATCCTTTACCTTCCATAACCGGTTTTCCGGCTTGCGCACCGATGTCGCCCAATCCCAATACGGCAGTTCCGTTAGAAATAACCGCTACTAAATTGCCTTTAGATGTGTAGTTGTAGGCATTGGAAGCATCTTTTTCTATTTCCAAGCACGGTTCCGCCACGCCGGGCGAATAAGCCAACGATAAATCGCGCTGGGAACTATACGGTTTGGTGGGAACAACTTCAATTTTTCCGGGTTTACCTTGCGAATGGTACAGTAGCGCGTCTTCTTTGGTATATTTTGCCATCATGTATTATTTTGTAAGAAATATTTTATTTAAATTTTAAAAATCTCACAAAATTAAAAAAAATATTTCATTTTGTTACTGAAACGACTTGGTAAACTCTCTAAATTTATTTCATTTCTGTTTGATAGAGATTTCAAAATTATTTGCTTGGGTCTGAATGATAGTGATTTGTGTGGTTTTATTAAAGAGATTTTTTAAAAAGCAGATTAGTGAATCGGTTGATTGAGCGTGAGAGCTTCTCAATATGGTAAAATAGAGTAAGTTGACGTTGTATCTAACCTTTCAATGCAATATCTTAAAAACCAATTCTTTTAGTAAATCGGAAACATCGGTCCCGGTGTCGTCAATTCCTTTACTGCGAGCATCGGTTTCGCGTATCCAACTGATAGTACGCATCGTCTTCCACGCGTCAAAAGAGCGCGCTGCGTTTGCATAATCTTTGGTAAAATAGGGATTTATCTTCAATTCGGAAGCTACCGTGGCAGAACTTTTATCCGGCATGTAGTAATAGAGCATCAGATTACTGAAAAAATTAAACAGTTGATTCAAAACCATTTGAATGGGATTGGCTTTCTTGTTGTCACCAAAATAGCGAATAATCCGGTTGGCTTTCAACACATCACGCCGAATAAGCGCGTCCTGCAATTCAAAAACATTGAAGTCTTTACTGATACCGATATTTTTTTCGATCAACTCCGGCGTAATCTGCTTCTTATCCGAAGGCATGGTTATCAGTAATTTATCTAATTCATTGGCTATTTTGGATAAGTCGGTTCCCAAAAATTCAGTCAACATTACTTCAGCTTTTTCGGTTATTCGAGTCTGATTTTCGGTAAGGTAACTTGAAATCCACGCTCCAACCTGATTTTCATAGAGTTTTTTGGATTCGAATACGACGGCCTGTTTGTTTAATTCCTGTGTCCATTTTTTCCGACCATCGGGCTTTCCGTATTTGTAGCAGAAACACAGAATGGTAGAAGACAAGGGTTTGGTTAGATAGTAACTCAGGGCATCCCAATCTTTAATCTGTTGGGCTTCTTTTACCAGAACGACCTGATATTCAGCCATCATCGGATAGCGTTTTGCCGCATTTACCACCGTGTCTATCGTAACGTCTCTCCCATACAAAACTGATAGGTTAAAATCAACTTCTGATTCTTCCAAAATATTATTTTCAATAAAATCAGAGATTTTGTCGATATAATAGGGCTCATCTCCCATCAGAAAATAAACAGGGCTATACGTCTTGCGGCGCAGATCTGCCATAATCTGTTCGTAGGTTTTACCGGATTGTTTTGCCATTATTCGCTACTCGAAACGTAAGTGTTTGATTGTACGGCTATTATTAAGCAAGGATGATAATGATTTCACCCCGATACGCAGATGTTCTTCCACATAGTTAGCCGTAACTTTTTTGTCGCTCTCGTCGGTTTTTATGCCTTCCGGCATAAGTGGCATATCGGAGATTAGCAACAATGCACCGGTAGGAATACCGTTGTAAAAACCGGCAGAGAAGAGCGTTGCCGTCTCCATATCTACTGCCATGGCGCGCGTAGTTCGCAAGTATTCTTTGAATTTTTCGTCATGTTCCCATACGCGACGATTGGTGGTATAGACTGTTCCTGTCCAGTAATCTTTACCAAAATCTCGGATATTGGAAGATACAGAACGTTGCAGGCTGAAAGCGGGAAGTGCCGGAATTTCAGGTGGGAAATAATCGTTGGACGTACCTTCGCCACGAATAGCGGCACTGGGTAGAATATAATCTCCGACTTGATTCTTTTCACGTAGTCCGCCACATTTGCCGAGAAAAAGTACCGCGTGCGGATGAATGGCGGAAAGAATATCCATAATGATTGCCGCGTTCGGGCTGCCCATACCAAAATTGATGATCGTAATGCCGTTTGCCGAAGCGTTAATCATGTTGCCATCACGCCCGAGCACAGGCACATCAAACCATTCGGCAAACATTTCTACATAATTTGAAAAATTGGTTAGCAGAATATAGTCGGTAAAATCTTCCAGCGGTCTCTTGGTGTACCTGGGTAACCAGTTTTTTACGATTTCTTCTTTGGTTTTCATGATGAATGGATTCTGAAATTAGGTAATACTTCTCCTGTGGAATGTAGTAACTAATGATATTTTTTATTAATTTCGTTCTTTCAAAACAACGGTAATCTCTCAACCGTTTCTTTCTACAAAAATACAAAAAAATGTGGCAACTCAATTTACCGACTTATCAATTTCGAATCAAACAGACCGAAAAAGGCTATTTCATATTGGATACCTTTCGCCGGAGATATGTAAAAGTAACTCCCGAAGAATGGGTGCGTCAACATTTCCTTCGTTTTTTAACCGAAGTAAAAGGGTATCCGTCCGGATTGATAGTGGTAGAAAAACAGTTGGAACTGAATGGGATGACAAAACGATGTGACGCGGTATTATTTGATTTACAAGGGATTCCTAAACTGTTAATTGAGCTGAAAGCGCCTGATGTTCCAATCACACAGGCTGTTTTTGATCAAGTTGCCGTTTATAACACTAAATTGAACGTTGAGTTTTTTATGGTAAGTAACGGACTGAATCATTATTGTTATAAAGTTAATTCGGAAAACACAACGTATGATTTTTTAGATGGAATACCGGATTATCAGTCTCTTATGAACTTTTAATATCCTTCTCCACCAATCTTTGCACAATCTTTGTGTCGTTTAATTCTCTCAGTGCGTCATTGGCTATCCAACGAGCAGAAGGTGTATTTTGAAGTTTAATTTTTTTTGCCGTTTCAATGGCTTTAATCCGCAGGTGGTTGTTTCTTTTTCCGATTTGACGCAATGCCCAATTGACGGCTTTTTTGACAAAATTTCGTTCGTCCCACGCTTCTCGCTCGATAATTTCAAGAAATGGATAGAAAAAATCATCCCTTTCGTCCTTATGGTGTACGGCAAAAGTACACATCAGTACAAAGGCTGTTCTTTTGACAAATTCATTTTGATTATCAGCGTATTCCGTAATTTTATTAACCGCGAATGGCGATTGATGAAGTACGCTACACGTGCAGTCGCACATATCCCAACTATCAAAATCGGATACAAGCGCGTCAAACTCCTTGTTTGTTAGCAGTTTTGTATCTAATAGCATAGCTGCCAGCATTCTGGCTTCATGGACATCTGTTTTCCAAAGTTCTAAGGCGAGTTTGTGATTTCTGCCCAATTTTTTTGCCAATTTTCGAATATCGGGGGTTTTTACACCATATGCTTTGCTGTTGTCAATCCCATATCGGCTCATTCCGGCAAGATGAGTTGCGTTGGAAAGTGATTTTAATTCGAGAAGAATATTTTCTGTTGTCATTTTTTTGGAGAAATAGTATTAAACAAAGTTACAAAAAAACACAAATCATGTGCAAATCACATAATTTGTGTTTTTGAAACGTCAAATCGTTTGATATTCTGTATTTTCTACGAATGACCGCCTGCTACAATACGAAGTACCTTGAGCGCGAGAACAATAAAACGGTAAACTTGATACAAAAAACTGTTTCGTAGAAATTGAGTCCACTTCGTTGGTTCGGTCGCAAACGCTGCATCGCTGTATGGGATAGTTTTATTTAAGTCAGACATGATTATTTATTTTTAGATTTAATTGATCAAAGTTATTCGGGTATCATCCACCACAATGGACGAGCTTTGGCTTTGTAAAGAAACATGTAGTGCATTGCCCACTTGAACCAGTGTCCGGCGCGTCCCATCTCACCGACGGTGTAGCTAAGATTTCTACCCCATTTCGGATATTTTTCCCAGTCTTGCACTATCGGGAATACAGTCATGGTAGCTGCTTTGCCACGTGTGAAGCCGTATCCGGCAGAGATTACGCAAGCGGCTCCCATTCCTGCCATGGAAGCTTGGTGTTTTAATGTTTTGTCGCCGGTCAGAATAATATCGGCTACATTTTGAGCCACCACTTTTCCCATCACACCCGACGGCATTCCGGTTCTCGGGGCGGTAGCTGTAATGGGGGTTCCGTTTTTGGAAGTCATTGGTTTTGAGATGGTATGTGGTGGGGCGAAAGCTATTCCGCATGCAAATATATTATCATAAGTTGGATTTTGATAGGTGGTTGGCCAGTCATTTGCCGTCCATTGCTCAAAAGGTTTTGGGGTATAGTCGGCATCTACTTTCATAAATCCGTTTGGCGCGAAGAGCGCGGCAGTCATATCTTCTCCATTTGTGTCAAAAGCCTTCAATCCTACACCTGCAAATCCGGGTATCAGCATGGCAAAATCAAATTCCAGCGTGTGTTTCTCTCCTTCCAGATTTTCATAGTGCAATAAGCCTTGTTCAACTTTCTGCACAGCTGATCCGACAATCCATTTCACGCCGTATTCTTTGAAAATAGATTCGGCAAAAATTTTGGTTGGAGTAACGTATCCACCGGATTTTACATACGCACCACCCATTCCGAAGTCGCCGAGTTCAAATTCATTGGATATCCAAACTAATTCGGCTAAATGTAGCAGATTGCGACGTTTTAGCTCGAAAGCAATATTCAGCGTGTATTCAAATGCCGCTCCTTGGCAGGTTGCCATTCCGTTACCTGTGCCGACGACAAAACGCTGTTTTTCACCTTTTTCCATTTTGGCAAAACATTTTTGCAAGTCTGCCCATGTTTTTTCGGCATGATCATAGGTACATACAGAATTGCTGTTGAACTCCGGTCCAAGTCCTTCCGTAGCGGCAAAGTTGAGTTTTGGTCCGGTCGCGTTGATTAGGTAGTCATATTCTACTTTTTCTAACTGATCCTTCTGTTCTCCAACAACGTATTGGATATGAACGTATTGTTTTGGATTAGTGGTGTCCCCGTCAGGATGGATGGAAACAGCTTTAGCCTGCTTGAAAATGATTCCTTGCTTTTTATAAACGGGTGCAAGGGGGAAAATTACCTGTTTTGTTGTCATTCTGCCCACTCCCACCCAGATATTGGACGGAACCCACTGGTAATTTGTATTTGGGCTGACGACCACTACTTCGTGATTCTTTCCCAACTTACGTTTTGCGGCTAATGCCGCCGTGTGACCGGAAATACCGGCACCTAAAATTAAGACTCGTGCCATAAATCTATTTTAAAGTTGTTTATTGAAAATTCGATTTATGAACATGCCTTTAGCGTGCTTTCAGGGTATGTTCTTTGTGTGGCAAATATATTAATTTATTTCGATTAGTGATACTAAAATAATTATTTTTTGTAGTCTTTCTTCTTCAATTTACGGTAAAATGTTCATTTACAGGAATATTATTTAATCGATTAGTTGTTTCATAGTGAAAGGTCGTCAATTCATAGTTATTTGATGGAGGTAAGTCTAAAATTAATGAATTGCTCAAATAGTCGGCTGTTGGAATAAGGTAATATTGGTTTTTACCTTGCAAATACCCCTTGTACACATAGAACGGAACGTATGAAATGTTTGTAATCCGTTTGTTTTCGGGATTAATCTCTATTTTCGCAAATATTCCCCCGTTTTGATGTAGTTTACGCTGGTTGGAAATTAAATTTCCTACGGAATAAAAAATCGGTATCTTTTTCTCTTCAAATACCTTAATTTCTGCATTCTGAACAACATGGGGATGACTTCCAATAATAACATCCACTTGGTTTCGCACCAAAAAACCGGTCCATCCGCATTGAGTCGAATCCGATTCCAACCGGTATTCCTGCCCCCAATGTGCCATTGCTACAATTATATCGGCTCCTCTTTCCCTTGAGTAATGTATGTCCTTGATTATCTGCACACTATCTAATCGGTTAACAATGTTCGGTTTGTTTACGGTCAATCCGTTAGTACTGTATGTGTAATTCAGAAAAGCTATTTTTACACCCTTGACCGTGTAAATAGGCGGGTAATACTTATCCCGATGGTCTTTGTTGATATATGCACCGATGGAATAGATTCCATTTTCTTGAATGAGTTGAATGGTTCGTTCCAAACCACGACTTCCTTTATCCAGTATATGGTTATTCGCTAATTGAAGTATATCGAATCCGGTATCTTTCAAGGCATATAGTAGTTCGTCGGGCGAAGAAAACTGCGGATACCCGGAATAGGGTTTTCCCGCAAAAACAGTTTCCAGATTACAAATAGCCAAATCGGCAGACTCAATGTAAGGTTTGACAAATTGAAAACCGGGTCTATAATCTAACGTTTGGGTTTCGGAATCAAAAGCCGCTGTCATTTGCGGCATGTGGTGCATGACATCGCCGCCAAAAATCAGCGTAACGGTTTGATTATCTTGTGATACTGATTCTTGATTTTTTCTATTAGTCTCATCAGATATACAAGATGATAAAAGGAAGAAAGTTAAAAATATTGTAATGATACTTTTCATTCCCTTGAACATTTAATCTTATTAACCAGGCGGGTTAATAACGACATTTTTTACGTGTCAAAGTATTCATAAACAGCTATTTGTGTAGAATAATATCACGTTATATTAGTGTCGGGTTAATAATTCTCAGCAAATATAAGAGAAAATAAGGAAAGGCGAGTACAAAGTGGAAAAGTAAATCAGCAAATTAACGCTCCAATAATTTCGGTAGCGGATTTAAATCCGTTATCGTCTAAATATTGGTTGATACCATCTACAATTTTAACGGAAATCTGCGGGTCGATAAAATTGGCTGTTCCCACTTGTATGGCTGACGCGCCCGCGAGCATGAATTCAACGGCATCTGTGGCGTTCATAATGCCTCCCAAACCGACTATGGGCACTTTTACTGCATTAGCTACCTGCCACACCATGCGCAATGCAATAGGCTTCACCGCCGGACCGGATAAACCGCCGGTAATGGTCGAAAGTACGGGTTTACGGTTTTTTACATCAATAGCCATTCCCAAAAGTGTATTGATAAGTGAAATACTGTCAGCTCCCGCACCTTCTACTCCTTTTGCTATTTCTGTGATGTCGGTTACATTTGGCGATAATTTTACCATCAGCTCTTTGTGATATACCTTTCTCACGGCATCAACTACCCGTACAGCAGCCGGACAAGAAACGCCAAAACTCATTCCACCTTCTTTGACATTGGGACAAGAAATATTGAGTTCTATACCCGGAATTTGGTCTAATTCATTGATTATTTCCGCAATTTTTACATACTCTTCGACCGTGGAACCTGAAACATTTACAAATATATTTGTATCGTAATCTTTGATAGCAGGATATATGGAATTTACAAAATATTGAGTACCTTTATTTTGCAGTCCCACAGCGTTTAACATCCCTGAAGGTGTTTCCGCCATGCGCGGATAGGAATTTCCCTCCCGGTCGCGAAGGGTAGTCCCTTTAACAATCATCCCCCCTATTCGCGACAAATCAATGAAGTCCAAAAACTCTGTACCATAGCCGAAAGTCCCGGAAGCTGTCATGACCGGATTTTTCAATTGTATCTGACCTAATTTTGTCGTTAAATCTGCCATTTCAGTTTTGTTACATTAAAAATCGGACCGTCTGTACATACACATAAATTTCCTTCAGTAGTATCGGTAACACAACATAAGCAGGTACCGATGCCACACCCCATCATATTTTCGAGAGAAGCTTCACAAAATATCTCTTTTTCTTGCGCATAACGAGCTACGGCTTTCATCATGGGAGTAGGTCCACATGTAAAAATATAATCAAAATTAGCATCGTCCAAAACCGAATGTTGAGTAACATAACCTTGCTCACCATAAGAGCCATCTTCAGTAGTTATGTAAACTTTACCGTATTTAGAAAAGTAATCTAACTGTAACAAATCTACTTTAGCACGCGCACCTATCATAAAATTAGTCTCATAACCATTTCTGTATAACCATTTACCATACATCAAGAGTGGAGCCACTCCGACACCACCGCCAATTAAAGCGATTCGCGCTTTTTTATCGACCGGTACCGTAAATGTATTGCCCAAAGGCAGAATCAAATTCATCACATCGCCAGACTTCATCTCAGCCATTTTGCGCGTACCGGCACCTACTACCTGTACCAGTAGCCAAAGTTCATTTCGAACTGTATCCATATAGTTGATAGATATCGGTCGCCTGAGAAATGTCTCTGGTGACCCATCAACACGGATTTGCGCAAATTGACCGGGCAATATAGCGGGTAATTTTTCGTGATGAGTTAGCTTGATGAGTACGTATTGGTAATTCAATCGTACATTCTCAACTACCGTTAAATCAAGAATGAATTTCTTCATCAGAAAAGTAAATTATTTATCTGCAAAAATACGAAATTCTAATAAGATAACCAATCAACGGATCCGGCAATCTTCTATTGGGTAAGAAATTCTTGAAACGTATTATCATCGTAGTAAACAATTATTTTTTTCACTAATTTAACCGCAGGTGGCAAATTATGCGTTGCTTCTACCGGAACATTACTGTTTTTTTCTTCTTTATTCTGGATGTTGGAATTTTCGTTAACCGAGTTTTCTTCTGATTTTATAGGGTAAGACTTTGATTGAACAGATTTTACCTCTTCATTATCGAACAACGAGAGCGTTTGTGGTTGTCTTATTCCACGAAACATGGGACCAACCCCCAAAATAAGCCAATCTGAACTAATCTCACGGTATCTATCCAAGATTCTTTTCAATACATCAAGACTGGGATTGTTTCTTCCATTCAATATGTGAGATAGCGTCGGACTCTTTACACCGATTTCAGCCGCGAATTGAGATGCATTCAATCCTTCTTGTTCCATGACCTTTTGAATTCGATCTTTATCCATTTCCATATTTCTGAATAAATATATATTTAAGTCTGTCAATTTAGAGTAACAAAGATATGTAAAATAATTTACATTCGGAATGGTTTTACAATCATAAAATAAAGTAACATATGTAAATTTTAGAAAACAAATGTATATTTAACACTAAAGTTAATAAATACCCCTAAAACCAAGTATAGATAACTTAATCATTATTTACTGCGCCAAACCAACGGTAAATTATATATTTAAATATAACATAATAATATATTGTTTATTAGTTAATTATATAGTAACATTGTTCAAAAATATAGAATCGTATAGAAAGGATTACAAACGTAAACCAATACCTAAACCTAAATATTGAAAAATATTTATATAAATCTGGTTATCAATGATATGAAAGTATTCTTTAGTGTGTTGTCGTTACACGCTTTTATTTTGTGTAACTTTTGTAAGCGTGAATACATTTGTTATTTTAACTGCCGATGTGTTATTACATTAAGAGTGTTTATATTTGTAAAATAACTTATAATTTACAAAAGTAATTATCGATTTTGTAAACTATAATGAACAATCTCCCAAAACAAACGACGGAAGAGTAAACTCAAAGAGATTAGAATTTATTTACAAAAATTGATTTAAATGACTATGCGTGTCTCGAGTTGATTTTTTTTGAAGCGAAGAGTTGTAAGATTCGATTCAAACTAAACATTACTTTTTAAACGGAAAAGTCAGCTCTTAGAGCGACAATGAAATTCAACTGACTTGAAACCTTATTATTTTAGTCGGAATACTCTTTACTGAAACACAAAAAAACCGGAAAGTTATTTTAATAACTCCGGTTTTTCCAGTAATATCGGCAGTGTTTATACTACTACTCTACACGATGTCTTTTTATTGAATAGTTACCTTTCACTCATTGGAATAAAAGGTTGTTGTTCGCGTACATTCTTGTAAGACGGACGTATGATACGTTTACTAGAGAAATTCAACTCTTCGATGCGGTGGGCAGTCCAGCCTACGATACGCGCCATGGCGAATAATGGCGTGAATACTTCTTCTGGAAGACCAATGACATCATACACGAATCCTGAATAAAAATCAACGTTGATACAAGTTTGTTTCGCACCTTCGCCTTTGAACTCCATAAATGTTTTAACGGCTCTCGCTTCAACCATCTCCATCAATGCAAATTCAGATTCTCGACCTTTTTCCTTTGCCAAATCGCGCGCCATGTCTTTCAATAATCCGGCGCGTGGATCGCTCACGGTATAAACTGCGTGTCCGATACCGTAGATTAACCCCGTTTTATCGTTTGCTTCCTTGTTTAATACTTTCAGTAAATATTCATCCACCTGGTCTATGCTACTCCAGTCTTTCACATTCTTTTTCAGGTCTTCAAACATGTTTTTTACTTGAATATTCGCACCACCATGTAACGGACCTTTCAGTGAACCGATGCCAGCCGCAATAGCGGAGTATGTATCTGTCTCCGTAGAACTGGTTACACGCACCGAGAAGGTTGAGTTATTTCCACCGCCGTGTTCGGCGTGTAAGATTAGCGCCAAGTCAAGAATTTTAACTTCCAATTCCGTGTAATTATCTTTTCCTTTCATCATATAGACGAAATTCTCGGCAACCGATTTGTCTTCAAAGGGATGACGAATATGTAGCGAACGCCCCATTTGATCATGACGAAGTACTTGATATGCGTACGCGATAATGGTTGGAAATTTAGCAATCAGGTTGATGGATTGACGAATCAGGTTGTCTTTAGAAATGTCGTCCGGATTTTCATCGTGTACGTACAGTTCCAGAACACTCCGCGCCAGTATATTCATGATGTTCTTTCCTTTCAGCGAAAGTATATTCATTGTTGTACTGTGATCCAAAGGCATAGTTTTCATGATCACTTTTTGAAACAATTCCAATTCTTCAGCACTCGGAAGATTACCGGAAAGTAATAAATAGGCTGTCTCTTCAAACCCCAGACGGTTTTCTTTTTGAATACCTTTTACCAGTTCGGCTACATCTAATCCCCGATACAATAATTTTCCGGGGATAGCTTTCATCCCCCCTGTCGGAATTCTTTCGTATCCGACTACATCGCCCACGCGAGTAAGTCCTGTAAGTACCCCCGTACCGTCATCGTTACGAAGTCCGCGCTTTACACCCATCTCCGAAAACAATTCTTTCTTGATGTTGGTGGTTTTCTTGATGCACTCAGATAGTTGCTGAATTAATTCTTTTTCATTCATATTTGTATGCTTTTTGTTTTTTGTCTTAATTTATAGTCGTGTTCTAAATACTTGCTGTTTAATTTTACGATATATAATGATTTAAGTAGTGATATTGTTTAAAATTTCTCCATGGCTACAGCCATAACATCGTAAATTAAAAAAGAAATGACATGGCATGTAGCTATTTCTCGATTTGGCTTACCACTTCTTCAGCAAATTCCGAAGTTGATTTCCCCAGCCCGTTTGGCATAAACCGCGCTAAATCATTCGTAGCGATACCTTGTTCAAACAAGCTCTCGAGTGATTGGGTTATCAATTCTCCCGCTTCATCCCATCCGATGTATTCCAACATCATTACGGCTGAAAGTAGCATAGAGCAGGGATTTGCCTTGTTTTTTCCGGCAATATCCGGCGCAGTTCCGTGAGTCGCTTCAAAAATAGCGTGTCCGGTCCGGTAATTGATGTTAGCACCCGGCGCAATACCTATTCCACCGACCATAGCCGCGAGCTGATCCGAAATGTAGTCTCCATTCAGATTTAGCGTAGCAATTACCGAATATTCTTCGGGTTTTAACAGCGTATTCTGCAAAAAAGCGTCCGCGATTACATCTTTGATAAAAACTTTTCGATTTTCAACGGCTTCATTATATGCCGCAACGGCAACATCCAGTCCGCGCTCGGCTTTGATTTTATTAAACTTGTTTTCGGTAAATGTTTCTTCCGGAAACTCTCTTTCGGCCAAAGCATATCCCCATTTTTTGAATCCTCCCTCGGTAAATTTCATAATATTGCCTTTGTGTACCAAAGTTACAGACGGCAACTTATGTTTGATGGCGTATTGAATGGCGGATCGTACCAAACGCTCCGTTCCTTCTACTGAAACGGGTTTTACCCCGATTGACGTTGTTTCCGGAAAGCGGATTTTCGCTACCCCCATTTCTTCCTTGAGAAATTTCAGTACTTTTTGCAATTCGGGTGTTCCGGCGTTCCATTCAATGCCGGCATAGATATCTTCGGTGTTTTCACGAAAAATAGTTACATTGACCTTATCGGGATGCAAAAGTGGTGTCGCGACACCCTTAAACCAACGTACCGGACGTAAACACACGTACAAATCCAACTCTTGACGAAGCGCGACGTTGAGCGAGCGGATTCCTTCTCCGACAGGAGTTGTCAGTGGTCCTTTGATGCCCACTAAATACGTTCGAAATGCGTCCATCGTCTCGGGTGGAAGCCAAGTCCCAAGTTTGTCGAAGGCTTTTTCGCCGGCTAAAACTTCTTTCCACTCGATTTCTTTTTCGCCGTTATAAGCCTTACCTACGGCTGTATCGACTATTTGTCGAACGGAAGCGGTAATTTCTTTTCCGATACCGTCGCCTTCGATAAAAGGAATAATCGGATGATTCGGGACGATTAAAGTACTGTTTCCATTCGAGGAAGAGTTGTTGGAAATCTGTATTTTTTGAAATGAATCCATTTTCTTCAAGGTGCCTGTTTTGGAAAATTATTTCATCTGTTTATTTTTTTAAGGTCAGATGGAACACGCCATTAATCATTCCCTTGTGTGTCAAAGTTATTTTTACATGGCTGTTTCATGTGTTTATTTTTTATTTTTTTTTCATTAAGAACACATGGAACACGCCGTTAATCATCCCTTTATGTGTCAAGGTTATTTTTATATGGCTGTTTCATCCCGTTTAACGCGCTTCCGGCTTTGAACCAGGCTATTTGTTGCTCGTTGTATGTATGAGCAACTTCAAACACATCTGTTGTCCCGTCCGCGTGATGGAGTACGACTTTCAGACTTTTGCCCGGCGAAAATTCGGTCAAACCGAGAATATCAATTGTGTCTCGCTCCTGTACTTTGGCGTAATCGGCTTTGTCAATAAATGTCAATGCGAGCATACCCTGTTTCTTCAGGTTTGTTTCGTGAATGCGGGCAAACGATTTTACCAAAATAGCTTTTACATTCAAATGGCGTGGTTCCATCGCAGCATGCTCTCGGCTTGATCCTTCGCCGTAGTTTTCTTCCGCTACTACCACAGAACCAATTCCGGCAGTCTTGAATTTTCTTGCTAATGTAGGTACCGCTGTGTACTCACCGGTTTCAGCATCGAGTACAGCATTTGTTTTTCCGTTGAAGGCATTTTCCGCACCTATCAGCATATTATCCGATATATTATCCAGATGACCACGAAAGCAAAGCCATGGACCCGCCATCGAGATATGGTCTGTGGTACATTTTCCTTCGGCTTTGATGAGTAGCGGAAGATTGATGTAATCTTTTCCATCCCAAGCCGGAAATGGGGTTAACTTTTGAAGTCGGTTTGACGTGGGATTTATATCCACTTCAATCAAACTGCCATCCTTTAGCGGCACTAAATAGCCTGCGTCTTCTACCGCGTATCCACGTGGGGGCATCTCGTATCCGATGGGTTCGGCTAATTTAACCTGCTCTCCTTTGCTGTTTGTCAATGTGTCTTTTAACGGATTGAATGTCAAATCGCCAGCTATGGTCAATGCCGCAACTAAGTCCGGCGAAGTTACAAACGCGTGTGTATTCGGGTTGCCGTCGTTACGCTTCGCGAAGTTTCTGTTGAACGAAGTTACAATTGAATTTGGCCGGTCGGTCGCTTCTTCATCGCGTTTCCACTGTCCGATGCAGGGACCACAGGCATTTGCCATAATGACCGCACCGGCATTTTCAAATTCCTGCAAAATGCCATCACGCTCGGCGGTGTACCGTACTTGTTCTGAACCCGGATTGATGATGAATTGAGCTTGTACATCCAGTCCGTCTTTCTTTGCATTGTGAACAATGTGTGCCGCCCGGGTTAAATCTTCGTAAGATGAATTGGTACATGAACCAATTAAGCCGACTTCCATTTTTTGCGGATAACCTTTTTCTTTTACCACCTCTTTAAACTCTGAAATGGTATATGCTGCATCGGGAGTAAACGGTCCGTTAATGTGTGGCTCTAACTCGGATAGATTAATTTCGATTACACGGTCATAATATTTTTCCGGATTTATTGCTGTTTCGGCATCAGCTTGCAAATAGGCAATAATCTTACGGGCTTCATCAGCTACTTCTTTTCTTCCGGTTCCTTCGAGATAAATCGCGGACTTTTCATCAAACGGAAAAATAGAGGTTGTAGCTCCTACTTCGGCGCCCATATTGCAGATTGTCCCTTTGCCGGTGGCAGAAAGGGTGCCAACACCATCACCAAAGTATTCGATAATGGCGTTTGTTCCTCCTTTTACCGTTAATATTCCGGCTAATTTCAAGATCACATCTTTTGGCGATGCCCAATTGGAGAGTTTTCCGTTCAGTTTTACACCAATGATTTTCGGCATTTTAAGCTCCCAAGGAAGTCCTGCCATCACGTCGACGGCATCAGCTCCCCCTACTCCGATAGCTATCATTCCGAGTCCCCCTGCATTGGGGGTATGTGAATCTGTCCCCACCATCATCCCGCCGGGGAAGGCATAATTTTCCAGAACCACTTGGTGGATGATTCCTGCGCCCGGTTTCCAAAATCCAATACCGAATTTATTGGATACGTCACGGAGGAAATTAAAAACCTCTTCGTTGGTTACTTTAGCTGTTTGCAAGTCAGTGCCTGCATTTTTATATGCCTGAATTAGGTGATCACAATGAACGGTTGACGGAACCGCAACATTTTTTCTTCCGGAATTCATCAATTGCAGCAGTGCCATTTGCGCAGTCGCATCCTGCATGGCAACGCGATCAGGCGCAAAGTCCACGTAATCAACACCACGCGCATAGTTGCTCACGCTTACCTGAGGTGCTAAGTGAGCGAACAATATTTTTTCAGTCAGCGTTAGTGGATGCCCTAACTGTTTTTTCGCATTTTCCACTTTTTCCGGAAGTTTCTCATAGACTTTCCGGATCATTTCCAAATCAAAAACCATAGAGTGTGAATTTATTTTCTTTTTATTATTTTATTCTGAAACTTTAACAACGAAATGTTAAAGTTGTTCATTTAACCATCGAGAAGCTTATCTTTTAACGAAAGATTTTTCTTAAATTAAGATTGCGAATTTAACGAAAATTCCACGAAATACAAAATTTAATTTCGAAACAAAAACACTTATTTCTGTCTTTTGTTTGCATTGTTTATAATTATTCATTATATTTACAGAAATTTTTCCTTAATTTATTTTACAGGACAGTTGATTTGTTATTTGTCAAATTTTATTTGGCATTTACGGATGTAACGATTCTTTGATTTATTGTTCAACAGAATAAGCATAAACTACACCACTATGCTACTCAACAGAAACATTAAAGTCCCCAACAAAAATTCGTTTTATCACTTTATTATCGGTTTGATTTTTATGGGGATGTCCGGCTGGGTCACATCTTCGGGACTGAAAAAGGAGAACGGGATCGACCAGTTCGACTGGGTTTACATCGTCTTATTTGCCATGGTTGGGATTTACTTTGCCTACAAAGGATTGAGTGCCATTATCAGTAAAGCTTACATTCGTGTGGATGATGAAAAATTGCGGTCAAGCCGGATGAGTTTACCAAGTCAGAAACCATTCTCTGGAGTGATATACTATTCATTCGTGAAATAGAAAGAAGGTACGAGATATCAAAAAAAGACCAATCTACTTATACCATCCATTTCTCCTATTACACCTACGAAAATGCGGATGACTTGAGAGAAGCCATTCGCGAAATGGCTCAAAGCAAAGGAATAAAGATACAATCAAATAAGTAGCTATAATATCGATTTCAAAACAACAACGATTGAGGAAGGGATTAAAGTAGAGATTGACGCATTTAGAAACGGAATCTTTGCTTTTGCTACCAATAACAAATTCATACTCACAAAAACAAGCACCCAAATAAAAATAGTTAACTTTTGAAAGTCAAAAATAGAGTAACTACTCAGCCCCTCTTTTATTAATTCGAGTAGTACAAATGTTAAATTAAATGATAAAAAATATGTTTAAATACTATGTTTGATCTTCCTCCGTTATATCTGTAAAGAAAATGCGGAAACTATGCACGACAACCCGATAACAGATGTTTGGCGCTTCGTCCGGGAGCTTTAGGACAAAATCATAATTCTCAGTAAAGAAAATGAAGAACTTAGTTCCAAGCTGCAACAGCTTGAACCGGTCAAAACCAGCTTGAACAGCAGCCTGCCACCATCGAAAGACAACCGT
>JBKEBE010000013.1:0-2487 GCA_047973025.1 Paludibacteraceae bacterium | reverse complement strand
ATAAAACAAATTTGTATGACTGAAGATGTTACAATTCTTTCAGGCGTAGTCAGTTCAGACCACATACACCTTCATATCGAGTATCTCCCAAGCAAATCTCCATAAGTGATTTAGTTAAAAAACTAAAAGGTAGAACTTCAAGAAGAATACAAGAAGAGTTCCCTCACATCAGTAAAAAATACCGGGGACGACATTTTTGGGCAATTGGATACGGAGTTTGGAGTACTGGTAACATTACTGACGAAATGGTACAAAATTATTTGGAACACCATAGAAAACCCGAAAACAATGACAATGACAATGACAATGACAATGACAATGACAATATCATACTTGAGTGAAAAATTTGTAGAAACTGAAAGTCTTGCACTGAAAGTGCATAGTTTCAACTAACGACTGAGACCAATGAAATCAACCCGATTCTCACTTAAAATTTTCGGAGAAAAGTTAATCCTAGCTAAATTCCGATTTCCACTTACGTTTGTATGTGTCACGGCTCTTGTCGTACTTTTTATCTTAGCGATACATACAAACACCGATGACATTTACACCAAGTGGATCATGTCCGGTATTGTTTCGGCTTTTGCCACCCTGTCGTTTTATTTATTCGCTGAAAACAGGTGGAATAAGCTAATTGTCAACTTGGGCAATCTTCTACTCATTGGATTGTCCGTGTGGTTATTTTCAAGCTATTCCGGCTCCATCTCCGATGCGAACGCGACGCAATTCGCCCTACTGCTGGCAAGTTTCACATTAGCCTTGTTTTTTGCAGGCTCTATTTCAGAGAAAAAATCGCTTCGCTGGTGGAATAATTTGCAAGAAATGCTCTTTCAAATGATTATTTCCGCGTTCTTTGCCGGTGTGCTGATGGGCGGTTTGAGTTTAGCACTTGTTTCGTTAGACCAACTCTTTGATGTAAAGATAAAAGATGAAGTCTTTCAATATCTGGCAGTATTCTGTTTTGTTCTGTTTATGCCGAGCTATTTTATGTCGCAGATTTCTGAAAAAGAAGCGAACGAGACCATTCTCACAATTTCCTATCCCCATATTTTCAAAATCTTGGGACTTTACATTCTGCTGCCGATACTTACCATTTATACGCTGATTTTATACGGTTACTTAGTAAAAATTATCGTCGGTTGGGAACTTCCAAACGGGTGGCTCTCGTGGTTGGTCTCCATTTTGGGATTCGCCGGTTTCCTTACGATGATTGTTTTGCATCCACTCGCAGGCTCTCCATCGTCAGAAGTGAAATCTGACAACTTTTCTTCAAGTAGAAATGCTTTTAATCATTCGTTTCAGAAAATTGTCAACGCGTTTGTCCGATTTTTCCCCATAATTTTACTGCCACTTCTTATCTTGATGTTTGTCGGCATACAACGGCGTTTTTCGGATTACGGCATTACGATTAACCGTTTGTTGATTTTAATACTCAACCTGTGGTTTATCGGCATTAGCATTTATCTCTTTTTCAGCCGTTCGCGACAACCGAAATGGATTCTTATTTCGTTCGCGTGTGTCGCGTTTCTCGCCGCCATTGGTCCCTGGAGTACCATCAGCATAACCAAAAATTCGCTTACAAAGGAATTCTCCGAACTGCTCAAGGAAGCCAATTGGACAAATACCGAAAACAGCAAAATCAAAACGTTATCTAAAGAAAAACAAACCCGACTTTCCGACATAACCTATTATCTACAACGCACCTACGGAAAAGAAAGCCTTCAACCCATGATTGGTTCATTGGGATCGGACTCGGACGCGAAAGACATTTTGAAAGCGTTAAATATTAACCGTGAAAATTCATCTCGAAGCGAACACATTCGTTTACGAAGTTCCGAGAAGAGTTTTGAGTTGGCTGTTACTGATTTTGAAAAATCTGTCTATTTAAATAAAGATTACAACCACGATCTGATTTACAAATCTGATTCGCTATCTATTTCACTCGAAAACAACAGTTTGAAGATTTCACAAAATGAAAAAGAGACCGTAATATCGCTAAGTGGGATAATCGAAAAGGGAAAATCGGGCAAAAACCATACTTTATTGACTGCGGAATTGACTCTTGATAGCGCTGATTATCTGCTATACGTTTTCTCATTGGATGCGGAAAGCGAAGACGACGGCAAATTTACGATCTATAATTTTGAAGGGTTGCTGTTTATAAGATAGGATACATAAAAAGGGTGCCTTACATCAAACAACTTACTACTTAAAAACAGTAAACTAAATTAAGGATAAGTGTCAAGTTTCACAAGGTTGTTGATGGCTGTTGATTACATTTAGGTTCAAATTTAGTAATTTATTTTTGAAATCGTCGGGTTTCATTTTAAATATTTCGGGTTTTAGATGAAACCATTTTTCGATGGCTAAAACAGGTGTTTTCACGTTGAGTTCTTTTCTCAGCGACCCGTGCCTTCTGTTCAGATTGTAAAACAGCAGGAAATTCATCAAATCGACGTTCATTTCATCTTTAGAATTGTAATTTGT
>JBKEBE010000091.1:0-15642 GCA_047973025.1 Paludibacteraceae bacterium | reverse complement strand
GAAGATGTTACAATTCTTTCAGGCGTAGTCAGTTCAGACCACATACACCTTCATATCGAGTATCTCCCAAGCAAATCCATAAGTGATTTAGTTAAAAAACTAAAAGGTAGAACTTCAAGAAGAATACAAGAAGAGTTCCCTCACATCAGTAAAAAATACCGGGGACGACATTTTTGGGCAATTGGATACGGAGTTTGGAGTACTGGTAACATTACTGACGAAATGGTACAAAATTATCTGGAACACCATAGAAAACCCGAAAACAATGACAATGACAATGACAATGACAATATCATACTTGAGTGAAAAATTTGTAGAAACTGAAAGTCTTGCACTGAAAGTGCATAGTTTCAACTAACGACTGAGACCAATGAAAAACGGTATGACAACCAAAATCGAAAAAGGATGAAAATTAACTGGATTGGGACGCTAATATTAATAAAGGATAGGTGTTGGATTTTATGATATTCTATCTGAATATCATAAAAAAGACAAGATTTCCGGAGAATTTTCAATCACGTGAGAGAGTATTTATCGGATGAAAGAAAAGGCGAAAGACACTCAAAAGAATCTCATTCATCATTTATAATTCATTAAGTACGTTGCGAATTTTCTCGTAGGTCTTTATCGTATTGGGTACGAGTGGCAGGCGTAGATTGTTGTCAATCAGTCCCATCACCGCCAACATGCTTTTTACTCCTGCCGGATTTCCTTCTACGAAAAGCAGGTTGAAAAGCTCGGTAAATTTGTAGTGGATAAGTCGCGCGCTTTTATAATCTCCTTCGAGTGCCAACCGTACCATGCGGCTGAATTCCTTCGGGAAAGCATTGCCGATAACCGAAATGACCCCCACAGCTCCTAACGTGATTAGTGGAAAAGTGATACCGTCATCGCCGGAGATTACCAAAAAATCGGCAGGTTTGTTTTTGATTATATCGTCAATTTGCGTGAAATTTCCGGAAGCTTCTTTCACGGCACAGACGTTCCGAAATTCATTTGCCAAGCGTAAGGTCGTTTCCGCCGTCATGTTTACCCCTGTCCGTCCCGGTACGTTGTATAAAATGATGGGAAGTTGGGATGCTCCGGCTATTTCGGCGTAATGCCGGTAAAGTCCTTCTTGGGACGGCTTGTTGTAGTAAGGGGTAACGCTCAGAATGGCGTCATAGCCTGTTAAATCTTCTTCGGCGACCGCTTTTACAACTTCTTTGGTATTGTTGCCACCCAAGCCGTAAACTAACGGAATACGTCCTGCGGCACTTTGTACGGCAAATTCTTTGATTTGAGCTTTTTCGGAATGAGAAAGGGTAGGGGTTTCAGCGGTAGTACCACAGATAACCAGATAATCCGTACCGTTTTTGATTTGATGCTCAATTAACTTGGCAAGTGCGTCAAAATCAATACTTTCATCTTCTCTAAAGGGTGTTATCAGGGCAACGCCCATTCCAATTAATTTTGAATTTATCATAATTTCAATATCAAATACTTTGCCGGATGCAAAGGTACGAAAAAAACATGTTCCGATTCGTTGTTTGTCAACAAATCCTTTTTTTTATTCTGAATAAGGTACAGCGTATATAATGCGACGAGTTTGTAGTCTGCCGAATCGAAAATACCCTAATCAATCTTTGGATCGTACGTTTTTCAAATAATACATTATTTGGTCGTATAGGAATTGTTGGTCGGTATGAAACAAGGTTTCATTCAAATTCTTGAATTCGACGCTTTTTTTATCTTCGGTTTCCGAGTTGTGTGCTTCTATGTCGGGTGGTGGAATCATTATTTCGAAATCGAGAATATTGTTCTTCATTCGGCTCATACCTGTTTTGATAGTGGCATTGGCATACAAACAAACATACTGAAGCGGTAAACTATCTCGAAGCGTCAGATCTAACAACAGATTGTATTCATGACTTTTCAATTCATTAATAAAAGGTTCTTTTGGACATCCCGTCCAATTGACAGCTCTACGGTCGAGTATTCTAAAAGCCGGCGTTATGGCTGTGTTGCCCGTTTTTTTATCCAAAAAACCCCATGCGGAAACTTTCTTTCCATCAGCGATGAGCGCATCTATGATTTTGTGAATGTAACGGTTTTTTTCGATGTAATCGCTTTCGAAGAGGAGTAGAATGGTCTTAACTTTGTTGTAATCTCCCCATCTTTTTTCTCGAGTGGTGTGTCGTAAGTATTTAGTAGCCCTACGTTTAAAGATATATTGATTTAGTTTTTTCATGAAAGGGTATTATCTTGAGAATGAGTAGTATAAAAAGGTTTCTTTGCATTGCTTAAATTCACTTTCTTTTCGAAAATTAGTATGCAAAATTAGGAGGAAATTCAATAAGAATGATTATTGAAATTTAGGTAAAGTGTGTGACTAACTTTGTGCTAACATGGCCAAAAACTCCTCTTCACGAATGATCGGAATACCTAATTTCTCGGCTTTGATTAATTTTTCAGGACCCATATTCTCGCCGGCTAATATGAAACTGGTCTTCGAAGAAATGCTACCGGTATTCTTACCGCCATGTTGCTCAATGATTTTTTTATATTCATCCCGAGCGTGTTTCATGAATGTACCGCTGATAACAATTGTCTTTCCTGTCAGCGTTTCGCTTTTAAGATTCATATTCTCTTCAGAAACACTGAATTGCAATCCGACTTGTTTCAGTTTTTCGATAATCTCAATATTTTGGGCATCAGCAAAAAAAGTAACAAGACTTTGTGCGATTCGTTCTCCAATTTCGTCAACGGTCGTTAATGCTTCTAACGAAGCATTTTGCAGGTTATTCATGTTTTTGAACGCGAAAGCTAATTTTTTGGCTACGGTTTCTCCCACATAGCGGATGCCCAACGCGAAAAGTACCCGTTCAAAAGGAACCGATTTCGATTTTTTTACGCCATCGATGATGTTGTATGCCGATTTTGTCCCTAATCGTTCTAAATGTTCTAAGTCAGGAATCTTTAATTCATAGATATCAGCAACATTTTTCAGTAATTTATGCTGAAATAACAAGTTGATGGTTTCTTCACCCAATCCGTCTATGTTCATGGCTTTTCGGCTGACGAAATGAATCATTTTGCCTTTTATCTGTGGGGGGCATCGGTTTTCGTTCGGGCAGTAGTGAGCGGCTTCGCCTTCTATGCGGATTAAAGGTGTCTCGCACTCCGGGCAGTGAGTGATAAATTGTATTTTGTCTCCGGTCGATGTTCGGAAACTCACATCGACTCCGGTAATTTTCGGAATAATCTCGCCACCTTTTTCTACATACACGCTATCGCCAATGTGCAGGTCTAATCCTTCGATGATGTCGGCGTTGTGTAATGACGCTCGTTTTACGGTTGTTCCCGAAAGCTGTACGGGTTCCAAGTTGGCAACAGGCGTAACGGCTCCGGTTCTTCCGACTTGGTATGAGACTGAATTTAAGCGCGTAACGGCTTGTTCGGCTTGAAATTTATACGCGATAGCCCAGCGTGGAGATTTAGCCGTGAATCCCAAGTTTCGTTGCTGGATAGTTGAGTTCACTTTTATTACAACTCCGTCGGTAGCCACGGGCAGGTTCTTCCGTTCTACATCCCAATAATGGAGAAACGCGAATACCTCTTCCGGAGTTTTACAAACTTTCATGGCATCAGAGACTTTGAAACCCCATTTGTGTGCCATGTATAGATTATCGGAATGCTTGTCGAAAGTCAGGTTTTCACCCAACACGTAATAAAAATATCCGTCCAATTTACGCTTGGCAACTTCGGATGAGTTCTGCATCTTCAGCGTTCCGGAAGCAGCGTTTCGAGGATTGGCAAAGAGCTGTTCTTCTTGCTCTTCACGTTCTTTATTCAGCTCGTCAAATACAGTCCAAGGCATCAGAATTTCGCCTCGAATTTCAAATGATTCCGGATAATCGTTGCCTTGAAGTCGCAAGGGAATGCTTCGGATTGTTTTTATGTTGGAAGTTACATCATCTCCTTTTTCTCCATCTCCGCGTGTGATTGCCTTCGAGAGCATCCCGTTTTCATAAACCAACGAAATGGAACTTCCGTCGTATTTCAGCTCGCAAACCAGCTCAAAATCAGCATTCAATGATTTTTTCGTTCGTTCGTAGAAGTCCTGCACTTCGCCTTCGGAATAGGTGTTGCTGAGCGAAAGCATGGGGTATTGGTGTTTTACTTGTTTGAATGCAGTATTTATATCACTCCCCACGCGTTGTGTAGGAGAATTTGGATCGAAAGATTCGGGATGTTCCATTTCCAACTTTTGCAGCTGTTTAAGCTTTTGATCGAATTCGAAGTCGGAGATAGTAGGCGACGAACGCACGTAATAATCGTAGTTGTGCTGTTCGAGTTCCTGACGGAGTGCTTTAATTTGCGCTTCGGTATTGTCCTTACGCGGTGTGCTGAAAATATCTAACTGTGTATCGTTATTTTTGGACATGTTGCAATTCTTTTTTTACAAAAATAGTGAAAATAGCGAAATAAAAATTCTTCCGGTTTTGCTTTTTGGAGATTCAATCGAATCCTTGTCGTAGATGAGTCTTCCATACACCAAGAATTTGAGTTTGAAAGCGTTATTCGTAACGGATTATCTTTGCCGGCGAGATTTTGGTAATCAAATACGAAGGTCCTATCAACATCAAGATGGACGTGAGTAGTGTTCCTATATTCAATATGATAATATACAGCCAGTTAAATGTAATGGGTACTGTGTCAGTGTAATAGGAAACAGGGTCTAACGGAATTATTTTGAACTGATACTGGATAAAACAAATTACCAAACCGATGATGTTTCCCCAAAGCATTCCTTTGCCAATCAGGAAGATAGACTCATACAAGAAGACACGACGAATACTCCAGTTGCGCGCGCCGAATGATTTCAAAATACCTATCATGTTGGTTTTCTCCAAGATAAGAATCAGTAAGCCGGAAATCATGTTGAATCCGGCTACCGCCAACATCAAGAATAGAATGACCCAGACGTTCATGTCGAGTAAGTCCAGCCAACTGAAAATCTGAGGATTAAGCTGTCGGATAGTTTGGATAAAATAGCCGTTTCCGTCTTCATCAAACCGATTGGCAGCTACCGAAAGGACATCCGTATTTACTTTATCCAAATTATCGTAGTCGTCAACGAGAATTTCCAATCCGCTGAAGTATTCGGATTCCCAACCGTTTAGTCGCTGCGCAATTCGTATATCGGTCAATATAAAGAGCTTCTCATATTCGGCAAAATTGGTCGAATAGATACCTTTGATGGTAAATTTGCGGGCTCGGATTTGTTCCTGAAAAAAATAGGTAAAAAACGAATCTCCTAATCTTAGTTGAAGCATATCGGCTAATGCTTTTGAGACGATGGCTTCGTTTCTTGACGCGGTATCGGTTAAGTTCAAGACTTCTCCTTCTATCAGATTGGATTGGAAAAAATTCCAGTCAAATTCCGGACCAACTCCTTTCAGTACCATTCCCTGAAAGTTCTCATTCGTTTTGATGATTCCCGGCTTGGTTACAAATCGCTGTACATGCTTCAAGTCCGGTATATGCTTGATTTCATCCATCAACGTATCGTTGATGTGAATCGGCTGCATTTCATACGAATTATTATTGTCAAAGTTCGTAATTTGGATGTGCGAGCCAAATCCGATGGTTTTGTTTCGTATTTCTTCTTTAAATCCGATTACTACGGCAATGGCAACAAGCATTACCGCTACGCCTACCGCTATGCCGATGGTAGCAATCCGAACGGCGGGTCTCGAGACGTTTCGTTTCCCTTTTTTTTCAAAGTGAATACGTTTGGCTATGTAATATTCGAGATTCAAGGATTTGCTTTGTCAAAAGTTTGTGGATTAAGAAAGTGCATCATTTTGAGCAACGCAAAGATAGGAAATTTTCTCGATTTTCGAGATGTGTAAATCACATATAAACCGTAAAGACGTAGTTCCAATTTATTTTGTCTCTCACGAAAAAGCGATTCAAGTTATCAGAAAGCCAATTCTCACTAATGATAAGTGTTCGGAATTAAGCCGGGTTTCGAATAATTGCCAAACGGATGTCGTCTGATGTTCATTTCGGATAAAGAATAGCTAATTTAAGCGGTAGTTTGTGAGAAATACCGTAACATGACAAGGATTTATATCTAATTTAATCAAACGTTTGCAGGATAGATTGGATAAATTTTGAAGTTATTGTAACTTTTATTTTCGATATTACTCTTATTTTATAAACAAATCAACGAATTTTTGTTATGATAAGGTCATTATTCATTATTGATGTAATACTTCTTTTAGTGCTGAATTTTCAACCAATATTAGCGCAGAAAATTTATACCACTTACCTTTGGCACATGGATCAACCGGTGTATTGGGCAGATAAAAGTCTTGATAAACCGGATTCTAAACAATATGCAGAAGAATCCCACCGCTTGAAGATGAATGGTGGAAATCGTTATCCGGGAAGCAGTGTAGCACATCCCACCAATAATATCGAAGAGATTTTTTCAAAAGCTGATCGCGTGAATGCCTATCAAAGCTCCCCACGCGACGCGATTAACGGCATTAAAAGTCTGACCGACGCAGGCACTTAGTTGAGCATATCTGCCGGATTAATGGGAAATATTCAGTCACTCGGCGGTAAAAATCAGTAGGGATACTCCGGCGGTTGGATGAATCCGTACAAAGAAGCCATTAGTTGGAAAACGTCCGGTGGATTTCCTCGATTGGATATCGTAAATTTTCCATGGGATCACGCCTTGTCTGCTTTGGTCAGTGCCCGTACGCTTAAAAAAAATACAGGCACATCAATATACGAATCTTAAGTATTACGGGTATTACTCAATCCACCTGTTACGAATACGACGCGCCATCCGGAAATAAGTTTACCGTAAAAACAAACACTTGTCTGACATCTACTATCTATAATCCGGTGGCTCTACAAGTGCTTGTGTACCCACTACCCGCTACAGATCGTTTTGTTGTCGATTTGCCGAATGTAGCATAAGGGATTTGATTCTTCTCAGGAATTAAAAACTCCGGATACTTCGTGTTTTGATAAGGCTGGACCGATTACATTTTTTTCTTTCTACGTAGCGCGAAAGCTGACGGTGTTTCTCCGAATTCTTTCTTGAAGGCGTTGGTAAAATAAGACTGACTTTTGATACCGATTTGCTCCATTACCTGATTAACCGACACATCTTGCTCCAAAATCATGCGTGCTGCCAACTTCAATTTGTAATTCAGAATAAATTGAACGGGAGATTTTCCGGTAAGCATCTTTAATTTTGAATAAAATTTACTATGACTCATGGATAATTCGGAGGATATATAATTAACATCCATGTTCGAATAAGTAAGATTTTTGTCGATGATTTCCATCAACTTTTTCAAGAAAATATTATCTTGCTCATTAATAGACAGTTCGACACTATCGACGTAATAATTTTTTGTATAATAATCTCTTAATTTTTGCTGATTTTTGAATATATTTTTGATAGATAATAGTAATAGGTTGAAATCAATCGGTTTTTCAAAATACATATCGGCTCCTGAATCCGCGCCTTCTATTTTTGAGTCTAACTCGACTTTCGCGCTTAAGAGGATAAAGGGGATGTGAGATGTATTGATGTCGGCTTTTACTTCGCGGCACAAAGTAATTCCATCTTTCAATGGCATCATTATGTCGCTGATAATTAGTTCTATATCGGTTTCTTGTAAAATTTCCGTAGCTTCGACTCCATTACTTGTATTGAAAATTTCGTAATACGGAGATAGAAAGTCAGAAAGAAGTTTGTTTAAGTCGTTGTTGTCTTCTACAATGAGTACTCTTTTTTTCTCGTTTTGCAGGATATCCTCCTTAATGTCTTCAATCATATCGAACGATTCAGTATTGTCGTCAAATGGACTTTGCAGGATTTGAGTTTCTGCTAATTCGGATTTATCATAAACCGATACATCCGTTGGTAAGCCGATAACAATATCGGTACCTTTACCATATTCGCTGTAAATTCGGATGAACCCTTTGTGCAGTAGCACCAGACTTTTAACCAATGCCAATCCTATACCGGTTCCTATATGTTGATTCAGGTTACTCGTATTTACCGGATAGTAGCCATCGAAAATACTCAGGAGCATTTCCTTGGAAATACCCGTACCTGTATCGCTGATTACTATCAAAAAATTATCCGTCGGAACGTCTCCGTCACATATCTGACGAGCCAATTCATAGGAGGAAGCAAATTTTGAAGCGGACTCATAAGTAGCTATCTTTACCTCGCCTTCATTTTTAGTGTATTTGAAGGAGTTGCTTAACAGATTCATTACGATTCTTTCTACAACGTACTTATCTATAGGCAGTAGATCGGGAAGTGCTTGGTCATGCGAAAAATCGAACTGTATGTCGTGCGATTGGGCATAATCGATGAAATCGGACGTTAATGTCGTAAGCAAACTGTTTACATCAGTAGCCTGTATTTGCAGATTCATTTTGCCATGTTCGATTGTCTTGAAATCCATAAGTTCATTGACCAGATTCAACAATCGTTGAGCATTGTTGTGCAATATGCTATAATAATACTGTTTTATTCCTTCTTGTTTCAGATTGCCTAAAGTTGCCAAAATCAGCGATAACGGCGTTTTAAAGTCGTGTGAGATATTGGTTACGAAACGCAATTGGGATTGATGAATTTCTTCTTTTTTCTGCTTGTTCAAATCATCGACATACAATTGTAGCTTTAATCTTCGTTGTTCAACGTAGTTGTAAATAATTGCCGTGGCGATAGCCAAACCAAAAATTACATACAATAAATAAGCCCACCAACTTGCCCAAGGAGCCGGTTGACGTCTAATCTTTACAACGGTCGGAACGTCTCCCCAGACTCCGTCGTTGTTTGCTGCAAGTACTTCAAAATAATAGGTTCCGGAAGGAATTTTTGAGTACATCGCGGTTCGGTTGAACGCGTCGGTAGTAACCCATCGATCGTCGTACTCCTTCAGACGGTATTTAAATCTGTTTTTGCCGGGCGACACGTAATTATCGGATGAAAACTTGAATCCGAAATTGATTTGATTGTGGTTCAGTATAATTTCATTGCCGGAATTTCCTCTTTTGAAATTGGATTTGGCGGGTACATTATCGATATAAAACTCCGAAATGACAGCCTTCGGTTCCAACTGGCTGTTGGTTTTCATCCGGGCATCCATAATGGTAAATCCATTGGTGCCTCCGAAGTAATAATTTCCCGAATTTCCTCTCACGGAAGCCAACGGATAATACACATTTCCCGGTAAACCATCGCTGTCATCAAATCTTCGGTAGGTATTGCGCTTGATGTCGTATAAAAAAAGTCCGAAATTTGTACCTATCCACAGATAGCCCGAAGAAGCGGGACAAATACTGTTGACACTATGAACATTGAAGCTCAGTAACTCTGGATACGATATGAACTCGGATGTGGAAACATCGTATTTAATGATTCCGCGACCGACGGTGCCGATCCACACATTATCGGCTTCGTCCGTACATATCGAACGCGCATTGAGAATTTCATTTTTTTTGGAAGATACATTTACGATGTTGGAGGTTTGTTTGTCTTTTTTATAAAGATCTTTGTTCGTTACAATCCACAAGTTACCAACATTGTCTTTATGTATGTCAAACACGTAGCCTTTATCTCCGAAAATAGAATGCGTAAAGGTGTTCTTCTTGAATGAATAGAACGAAATAAGCGGACGGTCGATTTGGTAGGCTATCCATAATCCGGAATCTCCTTCGAGAATTATTTTTCTCAGATTATTGACGTAAAGGCTGTTTTTATTCTTTGGATCGTTGAGAAAATGCCGAAATGTTTTGGTTCTTGTATCGAAGCAATCCAAACCACCAAGATACATGGCTATCCAAAGTCTTTTGTTAAAATCGAGCGCTAAAGATTTTACATTGTTGGAATTCAAACGGTTGTTTTTCCTGTCGGCTTTGTACAATGTGAAGCTATCTGTTCTTCTATCTAAGCAGTTCAAGCCACCACCTTCTGTCCCCAGCCATAGAAGCGGTCCGTCTTCGGCAAAAGCGCTCACGAGATTGTGACTAAGACTGCTTTTGTCGGACGTATAGGTTTTAATAGAAATA
This sequence comes from Paludibacteraceae bacterium, assembly GCA_047973025.1. Lineage (GTDB taxonomy): Bacteria > Bacteroidota > Bacteroidia > Bacteroidales > Paludibacteraceae > UPXZ01. Next base: position 5,541 of record JBKEBE010000091.1, on the reverse strand, counting down.
TCTTCATCCGGATTGACGTAACATAAACCGCCCGCGAAAGTCCCAATCCATATATTCTGATGTGCATCGCCGACAATGCTCCAAACAGAGCTGTTGGGTAAACTAAAATAATCCGATTTTGAGTGAAGATACAGTTGAAAGTTGCCGGTTGCCGGATCAAGGACATAGAGACCTCGCTGTGTTCCTATCCACACCTTGTTATTCTTATCCAAATAAAAGGCGCTTACCGGAAAATCTTCTTCTTTATTTCTAAACTCCCACTGACCTTCTATTTTTTTGGATGAAACATCCATTTTCAGTACACCGTGTTTTTCTGTCAAAATCCAGAGGTAGTTTTCTTTACACAGAATATCATCAATATTATAATCATTTGGAAGTGATGCGTATAGGGATATTTTACCCGATTGATCGTAAGCCGAATAGTATATCTTATTGAAGTAAGATGCCAAGAATACACCGTCTTTCTGTTTTGCGCAATGAAAAATGTTCCAGATGGATTTATCCTTGTATCTACATTCTTTGAGCGTTTTATCGGCTAAGCTTAATTTGTATAGCAAACCATTGAATGTGCACCACATGATATTGTGCCGGTCAATGTCCAGACCGAGAACAGGCTCATTCATATACTTGGTAAACGAATCTGTCAACTTGTCGTAACGAAAAAGTCCGTTGCTTGACGAAACGTAAAGAACACCCGCGGTATCTTTGACGATGTTGTAAAGATTGGAAATATCCGGATTTTGAAAATCGGAAGTATATCGTTTGTATTCGTATCCGTCAAAGCGTTGTAGATCATTTTCAAGCAAGATCCATATAAAGCCATCGTTATCCTGAATAATACTCTGAACGCCATCGTAGTAGAAACCTCCTTTCGGTGAGAAGGTTCTAAAAGAATACGAATGCTGCGAATAAATCGTCGTACTTATGAGAAGCAGGAACTGGGCAAAAAAAAGTTTCAAAAGAAAATTTTTTATTGGAATACTACTTACCATGTTTCGATTAAAAGTTAAAAAAACGAACAACCATTTTGTAACAAGCAGTGCGTGGGTAAAGCGAATGAATGATACAGGTAACATTTAAATATATCCTGTTAAACTTTACTGCCGGTACTCGAATCTGACGGTACAAATGTACGTTTTTTTTTATGATTTTTCGAAAAAAAAATGGTTAAGTGTTAGGTATAAAGCATCGGAAGTGATACTCGGTCGTCAGGTGTGAGTAAACGCTTTTAGCGGGAATTCTTTTCGGACAGAAATGTTTCCTGAAGTTGATAAGCACGTGAGTTATGTAATACAAAAGAATCTCATGCTTAATCCGGAAAAACGATCAAAACATTAAAATAATCCTGCATGTACACTGCTTGACCAAACTACAACGGAATATTGCCATGTTTCCTTTCCGGCTGGGAGTATTGTTTGTTTGCCAAAATATCAAACGCGGTAATCAATACTTGTCGGGTCTTGGAGGGCATAATCACGTCATCAATCATTCCCAATTCTTCGGCTTTGAATGGGTTGGCAATTTCATCCTTGTACTTTTGCGTCAACTCTTTTTCTAATTTTGCCTTATCGGGTGCGACGGTAAGTTCTGCTCTATTTACAATTTTAATCGCTCCGGAAGGTCCCATAACGGCAATTTCGGCGGATGGCCACGCGAAATTAAAGTCTCCGCCCACCCCCAAGCTGTTCATTACCACAAATGCACCACCGTAGGCTTTTCGAGTGATAACGGTAATTCGTGGAACGGTTGCTTCACAAAACGCATAAAGCAATTTGGCTCCGTTTCGGATGATTCCCATGTGTTCTTGATCAACGCCCGGCAAAAATCCCGGAACATCTTCGAGAACCAGTAGCGGTATGTTGAACGAATCACAGAAGCGTACAAACCGCGCACCTTTGATACTTGCATTGATATCGAGCGTACCTGCCATTGCTTTAGGTTGGTTGGCTACGATTCCGATCGTTTTACCATCCAAGCGGGCAAAACCAACTAAGATATTGGGTGCGAATTTTTCTTGAATTTCCAAAAATGTATTGTTATCCACTAAAATATTGATAATCTCCTTCATATCGTAAGGTCGATTTGGATCTTCGGGGACAATACTGTTCAGGTAATCTTGGCGGTTTTCGTTGAATTCTACATCCAGCGAGACGGGAAGTGGGTCGAAATTATTTAATGGAAGATAAGATAAAAGCCTGCGAACCTGCATGATGGCATGCTCTTCATCTTCAAAAACGAAATGAGCCACACCACTTTTCTCTGCGTGTACGTTTCCGCCTCCCAAATCATCCATCGTGATGTCTTGATTCAACACTTCTTTTACCACATCAGGACCGGTTACGAACATGTACGAAGTTTTGTTGGTCATAATCACAAAGTCCGTCATGGCAGGCGAATATACGGCACCACCGGCTGCAGGACCCAATATCACGCTGATTTGGGGAATGATGCCGGAAGATCGCGCGTTGTTCTTGAAGATGCGGGCATAAGCCGAAAGACTGTTGATCCCTTCTTGAATACGGGCACCACCACTATCAATCAGTCCCACACAAGGCGCGCCAAATTTTAGCGCCATTTCCTGTACTTTCGCGATTTTTGTGCCGTGCGCATAGCCCAAAGAGCCGCCCATCACGGTAAAATCTTGCGCGTAAGCGAACACGCTCCGTCCTTGTATCAATCCACGTCCGACAACGACGCCGTCGCCATAAGCATTCTGAGTTTTTTTGATGGCTTTTGCAGGCTCCACAAATGTATTCAACTCAAAGAAACTTCCTTCATCAAATAGAATATTAAGTCTTTCGCGTGCTGTGAATTTGGCTTTCAGGTGTTGCTTTTGCACGGCAACATCTTCCATGCTTTGCAAAGATTTTAGCCTTTGTTCGAAAACAGTTTTCTTGTTCATATCGTTTCTTGATGAATGGTGTGGAGTTTTAACAGTTAGAAATACGAAAAAGTTTTCGCTTTGATAAAAATGCTCATGTAAATGTAGGCTTATGAATTATTTACCCAGAATCAACGCGATAATTAACGGACTGATTAAGACCGCATAATAGGAAATTGAAATCCACGGTTGTGATCTCTGATACATTTCTTTCAAAGTGAGTTGAAATTTATGACGTATTTTACTCCAAACGAGTGTTTCGAGAAGCAACGTCAATAGCAACCAAATAGCACCGGCAATGAGTGCGATCAGGTATATTTTTTCCGGATTCGATTCTTTTAGAAAAAAAACACTGCAGATGATCCATACGACGAGATAATAAACCGGAAAAATCGTAAGACTCTTCAGATACGCTTTTTGTCCGAGTTGGCTTCCCGACGGATTAAGCCGGGTGGTTGTCTTTTTCATTTTCTTCAACGCATGATTTGCTTGAAGCAATTTTAGCCCGTTAACTGAAAGAAATCCAATCAAAAACCAAATTAAAATTAGATGAATATTCATGTTAAATTAATCTTAAATTAAATTTTGCTGTGAGATACATCAGTAGTACTACAACGAGTAGGGCAGGAGTCATGTTCAGAATACGAAGTTTTTTGATTTCTAAAATATTGATTCCCAGTCCCAATAAAAGAATTCCGCCAACAGCTGTTAACGCGTGAATCGTATCGGCAGCAAGAATTTCTCCGAAAAATTTAGCGACTAACGTAATGCCGCCTTGAAACAAAAACAACGGAACTGCGGAAAAAATCACGCCGATACCGAAAGCCGAAGCAAGCAAAATTGACGAAAATCCGTCCAAAACCGACTTGGTAAGCAACAGACGGGAGCTTCCGGTAGTTCCTTCTTCGATAGCACCCATAATCGTCAACGCTCCGATGCAAAATAGCAAGAATGAAGTGGTCAATCCTTCGGAAAAACGCTCATTGCCAATACGAAGTTTTTTTTTAGTCCACTCGCCAAGTTGCTCGACACCTTTCTCTATATTTATCCATTCGCCGAAAATAGAACCAATCACAACACTTGTAACCACTATCAGAAAATTATCCATTTTCCAAACCATACTGATGCCGATTGCAAGCGTAAAAAGTCCGACAGCCTGAAAATAAATATTGCGTATCCGTTCCGGCATGCCGTTTTTAAAAAATAAACCAAGCGTGCCACCAACTATAACGGCAGCGGTATTAACAATTGTACCTAACATAATAATTTTGATTTTGAGCTATTTATCGGTAGAAAACAGCAACTTTTAGCGAACATGCACGGTAATTTTTATTCGTATCTGAAGCAAAAATAAGAAAAAATGAACGAATAATCGTTCTTTGAAGAAAAATAAGTAATTTAGCCAATGATAGCGTTCTCAACGACATGTGCCACCAAAACTAATTTTTGACTGTTTTTATGAAGCCATTTCTTTATCGAGTAGCCTCCACGTTTTATAACGAGTATCAGGCTGATATTCGTAAATTTACATTTGTATTTCCTAATCGAAGAGCCGGACTGTTCTTCAGGAAATATCTCACAGAAATCATTGATAAACCTATTTTCTCACCGGAAATTAGTACGATAAATGATTGTTTTTTCAACGCTTCTTCGCGAAAATTAGCCGACAGGACAGCAGAATTATTTCGATTATATCGCATTTACAAGCAAATAAGCAACAGTAATGAAACGTTTGATGCTTTCTTTTTCTGGGGCGAAATGCTGCTGGCTGATTTTAACGATATTGATAAAAGTCGCGCGGATGCTTCTAAACTTTTCAAAAATATCAGCGCGTTAAAAGAAATTGATTGGATGACCGAGTATGTGTCAGAAAATCAAAGAATTGCGATTGAGCACTTCTGGTCGCATTTTATGCCGGTCGCGGACAATCAAACGAAAGAAGATTTCATCGCGATATGGAAAATCCTGCTACCACTGTATGAAACGTTTCGAAAAGAGTTGGACACGGAAAATTTGGGTACGGAAGGAATGATTTTTTCGGAAGTTGCTCAGAGCCTGGAAAATAGCAAAATCCCGGAGTACTTTACCGGGAAACAATTTGTTTTCGTTGGATTCAATGCACTGAATCGTTGTGAAAAAACGCTTTTCGTTGAACTTCACAAATTAGGTCAAGCCGATTTTTATTGGGATTACGAGTCTGACGAGTTACGCGACGCGGATAATCCGGCTTCACATTTTTTCAACGAAAATGTAACTCTATTTCCATCAAAATTTTCAATCGAAAGTACGACTAATATTCTTCGCCAAAAGTCATTTCAATTGATAGCCATTCCGTCAGCGGTGGGACAAACAAAAGAAGTCCACCGTATTCTTTCCGAGCTTTACCCCGCCGGCTCTGCTGCCGGAGACTGGATAAAAACAGCTGTCGTCTTGCCTGATGAGAGCTTACTTGTCTCTCTACTTCATTCCCTACCGGAACATATTGAAAAAATAAACGTTACCATGGGGTTTCCGCTCAAAGCAACGCCCGCATCTGGATTGATGGATCATATTTTCGAGTTGCATCGCCGGATGAATTCCAAAGAACAGTTTTATTACCTTACCGTTTCTAACATCCTTAATCATCAGTATATCAATATGCTATGTGGGGACGAAGTGCG
>JBKEBE010000012.1:0-72083 GCA_047973025.1 Paludibacteraceae bacterium | reverse complement strand
AAACATCAGTGGTCGCTCCGGAAGAATTGCCAAAAGTCCTTCCTTGGGTCCATACCGCTATCAGCAACGCTAAAAGGCAACTGCTGGGCGTATATTACAAAGTTAACCCCGAATATTTACAATACTACATCAATCAATTCTGTTATAAATTCAACAGGCGATATTTTGGTGAAAAACAGTTTGACAGATTATTAATCACCGCTGTCAGCTATCCGCCTGACTTCAAATCAAGAATTTACAATAGGAAGAATGGCGGATAATCATAAAAAATAAAAGCATGTTTGCATTTCGATTAGATGTTTTTCATTCGGTAGCTAAAAATTTAAGTTTCACGAAAGCATCGCAAGAGCTACACATTACACAACCGGCAGTTACAAACCATATCAAAGAGCTGGAAACATCGTTGGGTATATCACTTTTTTATCGCAGTCAAAACAGTATTATCTTAACAGAAGCGGGATTGTTGCTTTTTTCCTACACCGGTCAGGCAAAAGAAAACTATACCAATTTGCAATACCAATTGGGAATACTCAGAAACTCATTTTCTGGGAAAATAAACATTGGTGCCAGCACTACCATAGAACAATATGTGATACCTCCCATACTTGCACATTTTCAGAAAAAGTATCCGGATATACAACTTAACCTCAACAACTACAACTCAAAATATGTTGAATATGAAGTAAGTAAGCGAAGTGTCGATTTGGGAATAATCGAAGGCATATCAAATAACAGAGAATTTAAGTACATTCCGTTCATGGAAGATGAAATTGTGGCGGTCGCACATACATCTCAACCGGTTGCAAAAAAAATTCAAATTACGCGGGAAGAATTGAAAACCACTCCAATGGTAGTTCGAGAAATAGGTTCCGGCAGCTTGGATGTTACCATGAGCAAACTTAAAGAAGTTGATCTCAGCCACAAAAACCTAAACATAATCGCGTATCTGGGTAGTAGCGAAAGTATGAAAACGTTTCTGGCAAATAGCAACTGTATCAGTTTCATATCCATCTTTGCCGTTAAAAATGAGATTGCCCGTGGCGAATTCCAAATTATCGACATAGACGACTTGCAAATTACGCGGACATTTCATTTTATATATCCCCAGGGACAACAAAACGAATTGGTAAACAAATTTATCTATTTTTGCTTGGATCATAAAGGGTAAGCGCTAACCACTGACAGTACCTAAAAGCCCATAAGGTTTGCGCAATATCGGTTCAAAATTCGGGAGGTACAACCCAACTTGATGTTTACACTTATTTATAGGTAGTTTTTTTAACAAAAAATAATCATTAATGGTTATAGACGTACTCTTGTTTTTTATATAACTTTGCAAGCGAAATCTTTAATATTTAACAAATTACACAAAATGCAAAAAGTAGGTATATTTTATGGTTCTTCAGAAGGAAATACTGAAGGAGTAGCAAAAAAAATCCAAAAAGAACTCGGCGTAGATAATGTACAGATTTTTGACGTCGCGAAAGCGGATGCTAGTGAATTAGACGGCTTCCAAAACTTGATGTTTGGAGTATCCACCTTGAGTATTGGCGAACTACAAGACGACTTTGAAGACTTCTTCCCAAAACTTAAGTCAGCCGATTTGACAGGCAAAACGATTGCGCTGTTTGGTTGTGGCGATCAGTATTCGTATCCCGATTCATTCATGGATGCCATTGGAATTGTTTATCTGGCATTGAAAGACAAAGGTTGCAAGCTGATAGGTAAAACAAGTACCGAAGGATATGATTATGACGAATCTGTAGCCGAAATTGATGGCGAATTTGTTGGACTGGCTATTGACGAGGACAACGAGAGTAACCTTACGGATGAACGTGTCAAAAACTGGGTAGAACAAATCAAGAATGAGCTGACTTAGATGTTTATTCTTAGTCAAATAAAAAATTACATATAATAGTAAGATAAGAAATGTAAAGATTATTAATCAGACAGCGCTTCCCTATGATTTATACTTCCGACTAATATAAATTTATTGAAAAATCTACAAATTAGTTGCAATAAAAATAAGTGTTTGGATATGGGGATTAAAAGCGAGTGTCTTACAATAGTCGGAGCTTAATTGCCGTACATCTTACACCCAATGAAAACAGGACTAAAGCTCCTGTTTTTGTTGTTTTTATAAATTATAACAACATTACTTTATCGACAAGGACATTATTCGGCTTCCCTGTCGTTTCTTCCTATTTTAGCATAAAAGATGATTAAACGAGAGTAGCGATTAAACCGATCAGCACCTTACTACCCAAAAACACTTCATCTCGAAGTACAGTTTGGCGTTAAAGCAGAAGCCTCACTCGTCATCTCTTTTCAACTCAAATTACTATTTGAATATTCTTTCACTTTTTGTACCTTTGCAAACGATTTTGCATATTAATAATTTGATTACTAAATGCAAAATCATTTTTTATATTCTAAGGCAAACAAACAATCGTAATAATTTGTAAACACTATGTTTGAAAGTTTAAGTGATAGGTTAGAGAGGTCGTTTAAGATTCTGAAAGGAGAAGGACGTATTACCGAAATCAATGTAGCCGAAACGCTGAAAGATGTACGTAAAGCACTCTTGGATGCCGACGTAAATTATAAGGTTGCCAAAACATTTACTGACAGCGTAAAAGACAAAGCCATTGGTCAAAATGTGCTTACCGCCCTCAAGCCACAGCAGCTGATGGTAAAAATAGTACACGACGAATTGGCACAGTTAATGGGTGGAAGTAGCGTGGATATTAACTTGAAGGGTTCACCCACCGTGATTTTAATGTCCGGACTGCAAGGTTCCGGTAAAACTACTTTTTCCGGAAAATTAGCCAACCTATTACTACACAAACGAGGGAAGAAACCTTTATTGGTTGCTTGCGACGTATATCGCCCCGCGGCTATCGAGCAGTTGAAAGTATTGGGCGAGCAACTGAATATTCCGGTTTATACCGATGAAGGAAATTCGAATCCGGTAAAGATAGCCCAAGATGCTATTCGACAAGCGCGGAATATGGGTAACGATGTGGTAATAGTCGATACCGCCGGTCGTTTGGCTATCGACGAACAGATGATGACCGAAATCGCAGCCATCAAACAGGCTATTCAACCACAAGAAATTCTTTTCGTAGTGGATGCCATGACCGGACAAGATGCCGTGAATACCGCCAAAGAATTTAACGAACGATTAAATTTCGATGGTGTTGTACTGACAAAATTAGATGGCGACACACGAGGTGGAGCCGCGCTATCTATCCGTTCGGTAGTGGACAAACCCATAAAGTTTGTAGGAACAGGCGAGAAAATGGATGCTTTGGATGTGTTCCACCCCGACCGAATGGCAGATCGAATACTCGGCATGGGCGACGTCGTTTCGCTGGTTGAACGAGCACAGGAACAATACGATGAAGAAGAAGCGCGTCGCATCAGCAAGAAAATAGCCAAGAATCAGTTTGATTTTGACGACTTCATGTCGCAGATTAAACAAATCAAAAAAATGGGTAACATCAAAGACCTTGCGGCAATGATACCCGGCATGGGAAAAGCACTAAAAGATGTGGACATTGATGACGACGCGTTCAAAGGTATTGAAGCCATCATTCATTCCATGACACCCTTTGAACGAAAAAACCCTTCTTCGCTGAATGGAAGTCGTAAAAACCGTATAGCGAAAGGTAGCGGGACTACAATCGTTGAAGTAAATCGATTACTCAAACAGTTTGACCAAATGAGTAAAATGATGCGTCAAGCCACCGTAAGGCAAAATATGCCAAAATTTAAGAAAAAAAGATAAGTTGAATGCGCCACCTACCAACGTGTAAGTTGGTACTGTTCTTTTAGGCTGTAAACCAAGTCAATCAATTTAATAAGTAGTAGAAATACCAATGAATATTATCGACGGAAAATTAATTGCTCAACAAATCAAAGCCGAAATTGCCGAAGAAGTAAAAGCCATTATCGCGTCAGGAAAACGCGCACCACATCTTGGCGTGATTATTGTAGGGCACGATGGCGGCAGTGAAACGTACGTAGCTCACAAAGTAAAATCATGCGAAGAAGTGGGGCTCAAATCCACACGAATCGCTTTTGAAGAAAGCATTACCGAAGATGAGCTACTTGCCAAAATTGATGAACTAAATCGAGACGACGATTTGGATGGTTTTATCGTACAGTTGCCGCTTCCGCGTCATATTTCCGAACAAAAGGTTATTGAAGCCATTGATTTTAAAAAGGACGTGGATGGCTTTCATCCCATAAATGTGGGCAGAATGTCCATCGGTTTGCCCTGTTTTGTGTCCGCTACTCCTTCGGGAATAATGGAACTGTTGAAACGTAACGCAATTCCTACTTCCGGCAAACATTGCGTGGTAATAGGTCGAAGTAACATCGTTGGCAAGCCGATAGCGTCGCTGATGATGCAAAAATCAAAGCCGGGCAATGCTACCGTTACGGTCTGCCACAGTCAAACGAAGAATCTGAAAGAAATAACCCGGCAAGCTGATATTATCATTGCCGCGCTCGGGATTCCCGAATTTTTGACTGCCGATATGGTAAAAGAAGATGTCGTGATTATCGATGTAGGTACTACTCGGGTTGCATCGCCGGACACCAAAAGCGGATATCGACTGAAAGGCGATGTAAAATTTGATGAAGTTGCAAAAAAAACTTCTTTCATTACTCCTGTACCCGGAGGTGTAGGACCGATGACAATTGTTTCCTTGTTGAAAAACACGTTACTTGCAGCAAAAGGAGAAATTTATTAAATAGTCGTTTAATTTCAGAATGAATCGACTTCAATATGCTTTTAATACTTTGCGTCTCAAATCTGTTTTATTTCTTCGATCGACTGACGGAATAAAAAACATAAAAAAATACGATCTTTCTGAATAATCCGATTTTTGAATATCTTTGTAAATTAAATCGAAACTTTCATCCATTTATGTTAAATAATTTTTTTCGAAAGAATATCAATTTATTCTTTGTATCTATTCTATCTGTCTTTGCTTTAGGGTCATGCATTACAGCCAAGAAAGTAAATTATTTACAGAAGCCATCAACTTACATCCCGTCGTATGATGACTCTGTCGGTTACGAAGAATATAAATTGTCTCAAACAGACAAACTTTTTTTACGCTTATACTCCCCTGACTCTAAAACAAACGCGGTATTCAACGGAGGCATACAAGGGATGCAGGCTTTGAACTCCGGAAGTTCAGGCAATACCGGCTACTCTGAGCTTTACACCTACACGATTGACGATAATGGAGAGATTCAATTACCTATAACAGGCAATATTTTTTTGGAGGGGCTTACTATACGCGAAGCCAAACAAAAAATTCAAACTGCCATTCAATCAATTATGCTGGACGAATGTTATGTCGATTTAAGAATTACGGATCGTTTTTTTAGTGTTATCGGTGGCAGTACCAACGGCAGATACCCCATAATACGTGAAAAGATGAATATTTTTCAAGCTTTGGCTTTGACAGGAGATATCAGTACTTTTGGCGACAGAGGGCACATCAAATTGTTAAGAGAAACCGCTGACGGAACAACTGTTAGTGTCTTTGACATACGAAGTAAAGATATCATTAATTCAGATTATTACTATATTCAGCCGAATGATGTGATCTATATCCAAGACGTGCCTAATCAATTTTTCTCGGTAACTACCTTTGGCAATGCCATGTCAACCACCTTTACAACAATATCTTTCGGAGCATTGGTATTCAATATTGTAAAATCGATACAAGATGAAATCGAAAGCAAGACCGCAACTCCACAACAATAATGTTCAGAACTCCCGTATCATGAAATCAACCGGAAATAAAAATTACATATTACTGTTGATACTATTCCCGATAGTATTCAGTTCCTGCTATACACAACGAGACAAACGGTTTCTCCAAGAGTCGCGCACTCTACCAAACTATAAATCGGAAGATTATAAAGATTATACATTACAGATAAACGATGAATTGGTGTTTCGGGCTATAAGCACCGATGAAAATTTTATAAATTTGATTGACGCAAAAACATCTTCGGGACAATATCTTTCGTACAGGATATTTCAAGATGGAACAATTGATTTGCCTTTCATCAACTCCGTGCGAGTCGAAGGTAAAACCATACCGCAAGCTACTGAAGAGATTCGTAAAAGGTATCAGAGCTTGGTAAGTGATGTGGATATTAAATTGGCTTTAGCGAATAAAACCTTCACCATAATTGGCGAAGCCGGTAATGGCGTATTCCCCATATACAAAGAAAAAATGACGATTTATCAAGCACTGGCGCAATCCGGTGCTATCGCGTTGAGTGGAGACAGAAAGCATATAAAGATTGTTAGAGAAACCACCGGGAAACCTGAAATCTTGGAATTCGACATCCGTCCCAAATCGGTTATTGACTCCAAATACTATTACATTTATCCCAACGATATTATATATGTGCAAAGAGAAGCAGCCAGTTTTTATAAAACAAACAGTTATGGGGCGTTATTGGGACTGATTACGTCATCCATTTCTTTGTTTACTACCGTATTTTATTTTACGAAGCTAAATCAATAATTATTTAATCCTTTTTATTGAGACACTCTTATTATGGAAGATTATAACAACCAAAACACACAGCAATTTAACGACAACGAAGAATCCGGCTTTAACATAAAAGAATGGTTAATGCTATTTCTAAGTTATTGGTATTTATTCGTACTTTTTGCAATCATTGCTCTCGGACTTGCTTTTGTAAAGAACAGAAGTTACGTTGAAAATTACCAATCAACCGGAACGATAATTATAGATGGTAGTCGAAACTACGGTTCCAGTGCTTTTATGCAGGGATTTGGCGTTCAGTCCGGGTATAGAAATGTCGATAATCAAGTTGTAATGCTTACATCTTATGATTTGATTAGCCACGTGTTGGACAGTATCCCGTTCATGGCAACAGATTACATCTCAATAGGAAGATTTAATACCCGCAATTTATATAAAACGAGTCCCATTTTCATAACCCCGGACTACATTGCCCCCGGTGCATACGGCAAACTTTTCAAGCTATCATTAAAGGCAGACGGGTCGTACACAATAACGAATGAAGACGGAGAAAATAAACGGTTAAACGTAAAAGGACAACTGGGTATCCCCCTACAACACAATCTCTTCTTTATGACCGTAGAGTTGATGGGTACGACAATACCGGATCGTGAAATATTTTTCCGGTTTAGAGATAAAAATTCATTAATCAATGATTTTATGTCCCGGCTTAAGCCGGCTTATATTGTTGAAGGCTCATCGGTGTTGGGTGTTTCGTTAGAAAGTGCGACTCCGGAGCGCGACATTGATTTTATTAACAAACTATTCGACGTATTTTTGACCGAGAATCTTGAAAGAAAAAATGATGCCGCGTCAAAAACAATTAACTTTATTGACCAGCAGCTAAATGTTGTTTCCGAGTCTTTGGCAGAATCCGAAGGAGCAATGACTCAATTTAGGAGGAGCAACCAGATTGTAGATTTATCCAGCCACTCATCCGGGATTCTGGGAAAAGCTTCCGAGTACGATAACCTGGAAGCACAACTAAAATTGAGGGAAACGTATCTTGATTACTTGGCAAATTATCTTCAAACCAATTTAGATGCCGGAGCAGTCGTTGCTCCATCAAGTTTAGGACTTAATGAACCGATGCTTATGTCGCTTGTAGCTCAATTTAATGATGTTATTACAAAGAAAAACGAAACCAGTGAGAAAAATCCGCTTTACAGTAAATACGTCAGGGAGATAGAAAGTATAAAAACATCCTTCAATGAAGTAATCAAAAACATGCGCGCTTCGCTGAATATTGAACGAGGCGATATTCGCGCTAAGCTACAAAATGTGCAACGAGACATCAGTACCTTGCCATCAAAAGAAATGCAGCTGATTGGAATAGAACGGAAATACCGTGTCGATGATAACTACTATACGTTCTTTCTACAAAAAAGGGCGGAAGCCGCCATTCAAAAGGCATCAAACAGCCCGGATAACAATATCCTTGACAGAGCCAGAATTACCGCTTTGACTAACGGTGATGTCAAATCAAGAACAACGCTTACTTTTTTGCTCATCGGACTTTTGATTCCTGCGTTATTCGTGATCTTGAAAGAATTACTCAATAATTCCATTCGCAATGCGAAAGATGCTGAGAAGAATTCATCATTCCCGCTTATCGGTACGATAAAACATACAAACAGTAAAGACCCTATTTTGGCTGCTAACAAACCCCGCTCCTCCTTTACTGAAATGTTTCGTGTAATTCGAACTCGTTTAGAATTTATCGTACAGAGAAAGAAAGATATCATAATTCTTACTACTTCAGCCGAATCCGGAGACGGAAAAACGTACTTTTCTACGAATTTTGCATCGGTCTATGGTATGTCCGGAGCCAAAACTCTTTTAATAGATATGGACATCCGAAAGCCAAGTATTAACGAAAGATTTGATATTTCGGAGAGTGAATTTGGTGTAACCAATTATTTGATTGGCGAAAAAGAATTGGACGACCTGATTATCCAAAAAGAAGGTATTAACTATGACATCCTCTTAGCCGGGACAGTTCCTCCAAATCCGGGCGAGCTAATTCGTTCGGAAAAATTAAGAGAGATGCTTATCGAATTAAAAGGAAAATACGATTTTATTATTCTGGATACTTCTCCGATTGGCTTAGTCGCGGATGCTTATTCCTTGGCACTATTATCAGATGTTAATTTACTTATTGTACGAAGTCAAAAAACAAACAAATCATTCTTCAAAAGACTCAATGAACAAATCAAGAATGACAAACTAAATCATTTTTACGTAATATTAAATGATTTGGATACCGACAAAACTACCTACAATAAGTACGGATATGGATATGGATATGGATATGGAAAAGGTAGTAAGAACGCTGATAAATACACGTATTACGAAGAATGATATAATACCTAATTTAGTTCAATAAAAAAAGGAGCCGGCAGGTTCCTTTTTTTATTGACTCTCTGAAGATTTTACTCAGCCAATATTAGTGTTTTGCTTCTGTATTTACCAAGGTGGATTATCAAAACCGTATTTATAGGTAAATCCGATATTTCAACTATTTCTCGATCAACTTTAACACTTTTGATTTTTTGACCGGTAATATTAAATACATTAACTTCGTCGGAAGTCCCTTCTTCACTATAAACATCTGACGGTACAAATACATTGACAACTCCATTCTTCAGCGTAACTGTTCTAAGTTCTTCATCAAATGGATATGCCAACGTTTGAACATTGAATATTTCAGATGATTTTGTGATCTTACCGTTATCGTAGGATGTCTTCGAAGATGCTTTTACCTTGAAAGTATATTCTGCATCTGAGAGTAGATTGTAAATAGTCTCATGGGGCCGGGTTATCCACTTATCCGTATAATCTGAAAGAGGTTGTTCATCCCCATCGGAATCGATTCTCGACACCGCCAACAAGTAACCGGTAGCACCCGGCACCGCGCTCCAATTGGCAACAAAAGATTGGTAAGTAATGTCTTTAACGCCCAACTCGGTTGGTGGTGTCGGTGATTCTGCTGTTAGGCGAATATCCATTTCTTCGCTCAGCAAAGATTGAGTCATAAAGTTGTTTGTATGTGTAAAAAAATACGACGGAGAAGCCGGATTATAGCGTACAAGAATTTTAGTCGGAGAGACTACGGAATCAAGCGGAGTCAGTAGTATAGATTTCGTCCACATTGATTCCGGATCTGTTTCTTTTTTCATTTCGAAATGTTCTTCGTTTTCGAATGACAATTTAATGTCTGAAACTAACTTTTCTCCATAAATAGTAACCGATTGCGGTTCTGACGGACTACCAAATTCTGTACTGAATGGTATAAAATTGTTAGAAACATTAAGTATAGGATTATCTTTTCCTCCTTTGTATCTGAAAGAGATAAGATTATTTTGCTCGGTAATCATTGTTATTGGCTTTTCCGTAAGTTCAGTTCCATTCCGCAAGTATGGCGTATAAGATGTTACGTTACCATTTCCGGGAAACGGATCGCCTCGTAGCGTACCATCGCTCGGGATATTATCTGCTTCAATCAAATCAACTCCCATTTTATTGGGATCGTTATTGGGTTGATTGTTTTCAAAGTCAGTTTTATTAAAGTTGATTCTGTAAATGAGCATACCATGTCCGGGTAAATAAGCGTCCCAGCCTGTTTGCTGTCTGTTTTCCAGCAAAAAAAATTCTGAAGGCGAAGGCGAATCCGGATTTAAATTGTGGTAATCATCGGGGGCTATCATTAGCCCCTGGTTGCTTATATTCAACGGATTGAGTACTACATTTTGATTATCTATCAGTAAAGCAGGTACCAGATATCCAAGCTGAAAGCGTTCAAAAACGTTGTAAGAAGGCGGAGTACGTCCCAGATTATTATATGCTCCCGCATCCATAATGCACCAGTCCGACAGGGTGTGGTGTGTATTACCGTTTGTAGGATACATGTCATCTAAGCCGAGTACATGTCCAAATTCGTGTGTAAACGTGCCGATACCTGCCATTGTCGTACCGGAGTTTCCCCTTAATTCCGAAGTGCACGCGTAATCTTCGACCCTTTTACCGTTGAATGTAACGGAAGCGACAGTTCCGGTGTAGTTTCCACCACCATACATCGCCGTAGGATAAATTCCCCAGCGGTGTGGCCAGATTCTATTTGCACCGGCATTCTCGGCTTCATTGTGACCGGCATAATAAACGAAGACATTATCCACGACATTATCCCCATCGGTGTCATAAGTTGTGAAATCAGTACCGGCATCAGAAGCGGCTTTACACGCATCCGCAATCATTTGTGCAGGTCGCATATCAAATCCATTTTCATTTTCTCCATAATACGAATATGTTTGTGGTAGTGTAAATGGACCTACGACATCGAATTGTGGTGTAAAAACACCACTTGAATTATCGCCAAAGTAATCTCTGGCAGAACCGGTCGCTCCATTTTCACTGTATCCGGCTTTATTCAGTTTTTCGGTAAAAGCTGTCTTAGGATTGGGTGTAACAAAGTTTAAGTCTGAAAAATTAACCAATATTACCAAAGACCGAGGAGATCCGGTTCTTGGGAAAAAACTTGGAACGGTAATTTTTGATGTGGAAGATATATCGCGCTTTGCCCGCATCATGGCACTTATCTTGCTAACATCAGGAGTATTCGTCAGGTTGTAGATAAACTCCTTTTCCGTTTTTGAGCGAGCGTCCTCGTTGTTCGCTTTTACCTTTGTATCTATTTTTTTCCCGGATTTGTCAATCCGGGCATAGTTGAAGATTCCACGCTCATCTTTTACGATTGGATAACCATCCATTGTAACATAATAGTTGAAGAATTCATCTCCTTTTAATGTGACGGTTATGGTTGTTCCGTCCGGTTGTTTAAGTTGTACAGGATTCGGATAAGCCGGCACAGCAAATAAGTTTGATGACGTAATGAGAATAAACGTGATAAGTATGATAATATTTTTTTTCATTTCGATATAAATTGTGAATATAACTATATCCGGATACGATTAAGTGTCAAGTATCACAAGGTTGCTGATGGCTGTTGATTAAATTAGGGTTCAAATTTACTAATTTATTCTGTATTCTTCGAGTTTGCCGTTAAAGATCTCCAAATTGAAACTGAACCGTTCATTTTTCTATCGTTTGAAGAAGATGTTTCACAACTCGGAACTCTTCTGATTGGAAACACTCTCTCGAGCGGCATGTTTTTGATACGGCAAAACAAAACATTTTTGTATTTACTACCTAATTGCGTACATTTGTCTTGGTATTTGATTGATAGTTCTTTAAGCTATTATTTTTAGGGTTAAATAAAAATCATCTACTTTTTTCTATTCTTGCTCGCTAACGGTCCGGAAAGGAAAAACCATCAACAACGTTGTAAAATGAAACAAGTATGTATGTAATATCACTGAAAAAATCCCTACAAACGCTTATTAGCGAAGTTGTTAACTTTACAAAAGAAGATTTCAAAAAAAGCGTATATGTATATGTGGCTATTTTACTAATAAGCTTATTGATAGCAAATTACAAATTTGGTTTATACCCTGATTGGATTCGAAAAACGTACTATTCCGGTGATTCATGGTGGACAATGCCACTATTCTACCTATCTGTTTATTTTCTCGCCGCCATCCCTACCCTACTCTTGCGAAAAGAATACGCTATGCTTCGAAATCCCACTTTTTATTTAAAAAGTGCCTTATTTGTAGCTTTGTACGGAATCGCGGTTGGATATTACAAATACAATGATTTCAGTTTCGCGAATATGACAGTAAGTGAGTCGGCTTTTGTACGTTCCGTAATATCACAATTGAAATGCGCCGTTTTTTTTCTGCTTCCGTTGCTGTTGATGAAATTCACGGTTGATAAGCCGGTAAATGGTTTTTACGGTATTGCATCGCATCCAAAACATCTGGATGCTTATTTTACATTGTTTATCGTGATGATTCCTTTCCTGATTCTCACATCATTTTCGGGCGATTTTCTAAAGGCATACCCGCAGTTTCGTCCATGGTACTACGAAGGAATTTTCGGCATGAAAACGTGGGAATATACCTTGATTTACGAAACAGCATATGCCTTGGACTTTGTGATGACGGAACTAATTTTCAGAGGCACCTTAGTGGTGGGCTTAATGATATTGATGGGACGCTCCGCGATTCTACCCATGGTAGTATTCTACTGTTCCATTCATTTTGGAAAACCACTGCTGGAAGCCATTTCGTCAATTTTTGGCGGATACATCTTAGGAGCCTTGGCTTATCAGACACGCCATATTTGGGGCGGTATCATGGTACATATCTGCATAGCTCTTACTATGGAGATTATGGGATTTATCCATTATTATATTCTGAAAACAGCCGGGTAATCGTTTTTTGTTTACAATTTCCTGTGTTAAAAAAATAGATTTTCTCTGCTTAAAAATAGAGCAATTTTCCTACTGTGAAATAGATTACAGCAGCTATTACCGCGCTGACAGGTATGGTTAGAATCCAAGCAATTAAAAGCTTGCGCGTAACTCCCCAACGAACCGCGGATAAACGCTTTACAGACCCCACGCCGATAATGGCTCCGGTAATGGTATGCGTGGTGCTTACGGGAATTTTTAGAAATTCGGTCAGATAGAGTGTCAACGCTCCGGCCGTTTCGGCTACCACTCCTTCAAAAGGGGTTACTTTCGTAATACGGGTACCCATTGTTTTGACTATTTTCCATCCGCCGGACATCGTTCCTAACGAGATAGCTGTGAAACAAGCGAACGCGACCCAATTGGGCAAATCGTTGACTGATTCGATCCCAAAACCAATCTCAGGATGCTGGATGTGTGTTGCCATCAAAGCAGCAGCAATAATCCCCATCACTTTCTGAGAATCGTTCAATCCGTGTCCGATGCTGAATAGAGCGGAAGAAACCAGTTGAAAATGTTTAAACCAGCCATTTGCTTTGTGCGGATTGGCGCGACGAACAGTCCACTGCAATATGACTGTAATAAGCATTGCCATCAGCATACCGATAAGGGGAGCAAGAAAGATGAATGCCGCAATTTTTGCGATTACGCTGACTTTTATGACCGCGAAACTAGCCCATTTGGCAATAGCTGCACCGGCGAAACCACCAATCAAAGTATGGGAGGACGACGAAGGTATTCCAAGCCACCAAGTCAGAAGATTCCAAATGATGGCAGCTGTCAAACCGGAAAAGATGATGGGAAGTGTGATGTATTCGGCAATGACCGTTTTCGAAACCGTATCGGCAATACCAAATCCACCAATTAAATATTTGGCAATAAAAAATGCCACAAAATTGAAGGTAGCCGCCCATAATACGGCCTGAAAAGGGGTAAGCACTTTTGTTGAAACGATAGTGGCAATGGAATTGGCTGCATCGTGGAACCCATTAATAAAGTCAAAAAGCAAAGCCAAGACTATGATAACGATAAGTAGAGTCATAGGGGTATATAATGTCTGTTGGAGATTTGTTCAGAATAACAAAAAAAAGCTGAAAACGAAGTGCTTTCAGCTTCACGCAATGCTATTAAGCATATTTTACAATAATGGTTTTGATGATTTTTCCGACACTTTCGGCGGCATCGGTGGCTTTTTCAAGTTCGTACATGATTTCCTTTTCTTTAATAAGCTCTACACCATCACTCTGATTTTCAAATAGTTGAATCAAAAAATGTTCGTACACATCATCAGCCTTATTTTCAATATTATGAAGTTCATCACAATATGCTGAGATTTTTTTTCGGCTCTTTTTCAACACATTAAGCTCTTCAACGGCTTTCTCCAAAAGAGCTGCTCCCTCCATGATCAGCAATACTAAATCTTTGGAAGCTGCCGGTATTTCTTTTGGTTTGTATAAGAAGATACGTTTGGCAGCACTATTGATGTAGTCTGTCACATCGTCCATTCTATTGGCTAAATGATGAATATCTTCCCGATCAAAAGGGGTAATGAACGTAGAATTGAGTTCATCGAAAATTTTATTGGAAAGCGCGTCTCCTTTGCGCTCTTCTTCTTTGATTTGTTTGTAATAATCCGCGAAATTGTCCGGATTTCCCTTTTCTATAAATTCAAGCATTAACTCCGACGCCGATTTGATTACTCCTACGACTCCCATCAGAAGAGGAAAAAACTTGGGTTCTTTGGGTGTAAATTTACTGAAAAACGTATTGTCCATTTTTTATTGATAAGTTTATTTTGGAGAATTAATGTAGTATAAAATAAAACTTTTTTACAAATTTTTGACAAAAATAATAAAAAACAGCAAGATGCAATACATTACTCAAAAAAAAATATGAGAAATAAGTCGTGGTGTACAATTCGTATGTAGATTTGTGGACTGTTTATTGTTTCAACAAAAAATTGTATCTTTGCGTCCTAAAAATTTACACCAAGAAAATATGAGTTTTTTAAGCGATTTGATGGCTCAATATCAAGAACCGCAAAAAGTAAAAGCCTTGGGAGTTTATCCCTATTTTCGTCCGATTGAATCCGATCAAGATACCGTAGTCTCCATCAACGGGAAACCGGTATTGATGTTTGGCTCAAATAGTTATTTAGGATTGACTAATCATCCCCGTCTGAAAGAAGGAGCGATAAAAGCCGTTGAAAAATACGGTACAGGCTGTGCCGGGTCCCGTTTTTTGAATGGTACACTTGATATTCACCTTGAATTGGAGGAACGATTAGCCAAGTTGGTTCATAAAGAATCTGCTCTGGTCTATGCTACCGGATTTACTGTAAACTCCGGTGTGATTCCGTGTATTGTCGGTCGGGATGATTATTTGATTTTTGACGAAAGAAACCATGCTTCCATCATTGAGGGGAAAAGACTCGTTTTTGGTAGAGCATTGAAATACAGGCACAATGACATGGAGCATTTAGAAAGAATGCTCAAAAAATGTCATCCGGATAAAGTGAAACTTATCGTGTCCGATGGTGTTTTCAGTATGGAGGGCGATGTAGTGCCACTACCACGAATGGTAGAGTTGGCAAAAAAATACAAAGCTTCGCTCTACATTGACGAAGCACACTCCTTGGGCGTTTTTGGCGCGACCGGCGCAGGTGTTTGCGAGCATTTTGGCGTTTCAAATGACGTAGATTTGATAATGGGTACATTCAGCAAATCCTTAGGGACAATTGGTGGATTCATCGCTTCCGATGAAAATACGATCAACTACTTGAAACATACTTCACGCACACTTATTTTCAGTGCTTCCATTACTCCGGCTTCCACAGGATGTGTTTTAGCCGCGCTGGATGTGATGGAAGAAGAAACGTGGCGTAAAGACCAATTGTGGGCAAATACAAAACGAGCGAAAGAAGGATTCGAGAAAGCCGGATTCGAAATAGGACCTACCGAGACACCTATCATTCCGCTTTATGTACGCGATAACATGAAAACTTTTACATTAACACAAAGGCTCATGGATGACGGCGTTTTTGTCAATCCGGTAGTTACGCCCGCCGTAAGCCCCGAAGACACTTTGATACGTTACTCACTCATGGCAACACATACTTTCGAACAGGTTGACGAGTCCATTGAAAAAATTACGAAAGCCGCCCGTCAGCTTGGAATTATCAAATAAAACACATATAGTATCATAAATTAATCGGTTGCCGACCTAATCAAAAAGTAGGACGGCAATTGTTTTTTACAGAATACATGATTATTAAGCTAACAATATGATTACAGTTTCAAATCTTGCCATTCAATTCGGGAAAAGGGTACTTTTTTCCGATGTTAATCTAAAATTTACGCCCGGCAACTGCTACGGCGTTATCGGGGCAAACGGTGCCGGAAAGTCAACGCTGATACGGATGTTGAGCGGAGAGTTAGACCCTACGCGTGGATCCATTCAATTCGGACCCGGAGAGCGACTTTCCGTATTGAAACAAGACCATTTTGAATTTGATGAAAACTCCGTACTCGACACTGTACTGATGGGACACGAGAAGCTCTGGAAAATCAAAGAAGAAAAAGATGCCATATACCTAAAAGAAGATTTTAGCGATGCGGACGGCATACGTGCTTCGGAGTTGGAAGAGCGATTTGCCGAGATGAACGGTTGGAATGCCGACAGTGATGCAGCCGCTTTGCTTAGCAGTTTGGGAATCAAAGAAGACAAACACTATTTGCTGATGAAGGAACTCAGTGGAAAGGAAAAAGTAAAAGTATTATTGGCGCGCGCGCTTTTTGGGAAACCTGACAATCTACTTCTCGATGAGCCTACCAATGACTTGGACATCGAAACGGTAATGTGGCTTGAAGATTATCTGGCAAATTACGAGAACACTGTTTTGGTAGTTTCCCACGACCGTCATTTCTTGGATGCTGTAAGCACATACACCGTTGATATTGACTACGGTAAAATTTCGCTTTTTGCCGGCAACTATTCGTTCTGGTACGAATCCAGCCAGTTGGCACTGGAACAACAGCGCAATCAGAGTAAAAAAGCGGAAGAAAAGCGCAAAGAACTGGAAGAATTTATCCGGCGATTCAGTGCCAATGTGGCAAAATCCCGCCAAGCCACAAGTCGGCGAAAGATGCTCGAAAAGCTCAATATTGAAGAAATACAGCCATCAACACGTAGGTACCCGGGAATTATTTTCACGCCGGAGCGCGAGCCCGGAAATATGGTGCTGGAAGTTTCCGGACTTGGAAAAACGGCAGAAGATGGAACTGTTCTTTTTAGAGACGTTAATTTTAATGTCGAAAAAAATGATAAGATTGCATTTGTCAGTCTCGATCCGCGGGCAATGACCGCTTTCTTTGAAATAATCAACGCACATGATAAAAATCATGAAGGTACTTATAATTGGGGAATTACGATTACACATGCTTATTTGCCTTTAGACAATTCGGAATTTTTCAATACCGATTTAAGTATTTCGGACTGGTTTGCTCAATTCTCAAGCGACACGACCGAATCGTACATTCGCAGCTATTTGGGAAAAATGCTATTCAGCGGCGAAGAAATCTATAAAAAAGCAAGCGTTCTTTCCGGAGGCGAAAAAATGCGTTGTATGATAGCGCGGATGATGCTCGCCAACGCCAATGTCATGGTGCTGGATTCGCCGGTTAACCACTTAGATTTGGAAAGTATTCAGGCGTTTAACAATACGTTGATTAATTTCAAAGGCGATATTCTCATGGCATCACACGATCGTGAATTTATCCACTCAATCTGCAACCGGATTATAGAACTTACCCCTAATGGAATCATTGATAAGCAGATGGATTACGACGATTACTTGGTTTCGGAAGATGTGAAAGCCGTACAAGAAAGGATGTACAAATAAGAGTCACCGATTTGGAAATTCGACAAAAAATTTTCATCGAATTTTAACACGATACGAATGGGTTCACAAATATATTTGCTATTTTTGTAACTGTTTACAGATTAATACTATATCAATTTTTCTCCTGTAAAGTTTGATAGCGTAAGAAACTACAATCGCTGAATCCTTATTATGAAAAAAGGGGGTATGAAAATGAAAGCTGCTAAAAAAATGGAATATATCAACCGAGAGATCAGTTGGTTGTATTTCAACGACCGAGTTTTGCAAGAATCCGCTAATCCAAACGTACCGCTTATTGAGCGTCTTAAATTTTTAGGAATTTTTTCAAATAATTTGGACGAATTTTTTCGAGTGCGAGTAGCCACGCTGATGCGTATGACTGAGATGAAGCTCCGTATGCCGTCTTCAAATGCTGATCCTGCCGAAATTTTGAAAAAAATAGCTAAAATGACGGCGGACACCCAGTCTGTGTTGGAGAAGAATTACACGACTATCAAGGATGAACTCAAAAAAGAGAATATCTTCATCGTTGACGAAACCCAACTAACCGCCGAGCAGGAAGCGTTTGTAGTCAATTATTACGACAAGCAATTGGAAGATGCCATTACCCCCATTATGCTATCTGCTACGGGTCGCACTTTCCCTGAACTCCGCGACGCGCATATTTATCTTTTCGTGAAGCTATCCACACAAGCAAATCCACAATCTTTTAAATATGCCTTAATCGAAATTCCACGCTCGGAATATTCTCGTTTTCTGGTTTTACCTGAAGATATGGGTCGAAAATGCGCCATTTTTATTGATGACGTTATCCGTCTTTGCATGCCACAGCTATTCAAAAGCCTTGATTACGATCATTTTGAATCCTATACGCTGAAAATAACCCGGGATTCAGAAATGGAAATTGAAGCAGAGTTGGGCGATGGTATTGTTGACAAGGTAAGTAAAGGAGTTAAAAGTCGTCGTTTTGGCTCGCCTTTGCGATTCCTATACGACCGTGAAATGCCGGACGAAATGCGCAAATACATTTTGAAAAAAATAAATTTCAAAAAATCAGGAACGATCATTGCCGGAGGCAGATACCACAATTTCAAGGATTTTATGGGATTCCCAACACTCGGACTCACTGATCTGGTTTATCCCAAGACAATCGGTATTGAAAATGAAACGATCAGAGCGTCGCAATCCGTAATCAAAGCCATCGAAGAAAAGGACATGTTCCTTCATTATCCCTACTACAGTTTTTCGCAATATGTACAGCTACTCCGTGAAGCGGCTATTGATCCGCAAGTGAAGAGCATCCACATCACGCTATATCGGATGGCAAGTCGTTCGAAAGTAGCTAAAGCCCTTATTTTCGCGGCAAAAAACGGCAAACAGGTTACCGCGGTAGTTGAACTTCGTGCGCGCTTTGATGAAGAGCACAACATCCAGTGGGCACATCGCATGGAAGAAGCAGGTGTGAATGTGGTTTTTGGCGTGGAAGGGCTCAAAATTCACAGTAAACTGACGCTGATTAAGAAGAAAAACGGAAAAAAAATCGCAGCTATCAGTACCGGCAACTTTCACGAGGGAAATGCTACCGTTTATACCGACTTTACCTTGTTTACTGCAAACAGAGAGATTACGTCCGAAGTCGAAATGGTATTTGACTTTATTGACCGCCCCTTCCAGACTGTTCAGTTTTCTCATTTACTGCTTTCTCCGCAGGATATGCGAAAAAAAATAAACCGGATGATTCATACCGAAATTATCAATGCAAAAAGGGGATTACCGGCATACATCCTGTGTAAGATTAATCATATTACCGATTTCAAGTTGATTAACAAACTCTACGAAGCGGCGGAAGCCGGAGTGAAAATTCAGGCTGTAGTCAGAGGAATGTGTTCCGTGGTTACTACTCAGCAGGAATTAAATGGCAATTTTGAAATTGTCGGAATTATCGATAAATTTCTGGAGCATTCCCGGATATTTGTCTTTTGCAATAACGGAGTTGAAAAATACTACCTGTCATCAGCGGACTGGATGACACGCAATCTCGACAGCCGTATTGAAGTAGCCGTACCGGTTTACGACAAAAAAATCCAAGAAGAATTGAAAACAGTAATTGAATTTGGACTAAAAGATAATGTTCAGGCTAGGATTTGTGACGGTTCCGGCAAAAATAAGATGAAAACTGACGAGGAACCGCCTTTCCGTTCGCAAATGGAATTGCTAAAACATTACGAAATTCTTGAAGAAAATAGGAAGAAAGAAAATTCTAAAAAGTAAGAGAATTTCTGTCATACATTATCGACCAAACCAACCCTTTTTCTTTTGCTGTGGTGTATCAGGAATAAATTCCGTTGATTGTGGAGAAAAAGGGTCGCCGGACATAACCATGCGGTAAATAAGTCCCCAATCCGGAATCCCCCCCAGGTTTCTATCGTCAATGAAAAGCTCTGCATTTATTTTTCTCGGCTGATTCTCAACGTTTTCTTCTGTAGGGTAATTACTGTTGACGGCATAAAATTCCAATCCCCTTTTTCTACAAAACTCTACCGCTTCATCCAACAATTCACCTTCGCGTACCGTCCAAAGGATAAGTTGATGATGTCCTTCTGCTTGCAATTTCTTCAGTGTGTCAATAGCAAAAGGAATTTCCTTGCCGATTGCAGGATATTCGTGCTTTACAATCGTTCCATCAAAATCAACAGCGATTACCATAACTAATTAAGGATTAATAAGATTATAAGAATTTTTCCGTATTGAACTGACTATAAATATTTCTTTCCGGTAACGACGTCGTCATCATTTTCCAACTCGAGTTCCCGCGTAATTTTCAAAGCCGATGGTTTGCAGAAATAAAGTGCGATTGCCGCGATCGCCGACATGAAAATCATAGACTGAGAGCGGAGCAGATACACCAATATTATACCAATAATCAATCCGCTCCCGATTACCCAAAGCCGAATGTACGACGCTTTTTTGTATTTGCTAAATTTTAACATCTCGTCCGGTTCTTTGCGCAACTTCAACGTATGTTGATGAAAAAGAAAAAGTGACGCGGGAATAGAAACCAACAAGAAAATCATGTAAACAGTTGAGATATTAATCCCCAATTTGCTGTTTGGGGCAATTTTTTCAACTTCAACTTCCCCATAAGTCATAAAGAAAATGACAACAACGGCTATAATCGTCAATAAATAGATGGTGTAATAAACCACATTTATTGAGCGGGACAACATTCTGAGTTTTTTGTCGAGTTCCATGAATTATCTAAATTTATAGGCTTTATTTTTATTTAAACGAATTTGTAAATTCCACCCTGTTTACAATTGAGCGTCCCAGCGTTACTTCATCAGCATATTCGAGTTCGTCGCCGATCGCCACACCGCGAGCGATAGTCGTAATTTTTACACCCGAAGGCGATAGCTTCCGAAAGATGTAAAAATTGGTCGTATCGCCTTCCATTGTCGTACTTAAAGCAAGAATGACTTCTTTTACATCGTCTTCGTTCACCCGCTTTACAAGACTCTCAATTTCCAAATCGTTTGGACCAATACCATCCATTGGCGAAATGATACCGCCCAATACGTGATAAAGACCTTTGTACTGTTGAGTATTTTCGATGGTCATCACGTCCTTGATATTTTCTACCACACAGACAGTTTGTCGGTCACGCGCGGGATTACTGCAGATGTGACACACTTCCGTATCAGAGATATTGTGGCACACTTTACAATAGACAATTTCCTTCCGCAATCGAATGAACGAATTTCCAAAAAAATCTACGTCATCTTCTCGTTGCTTAAGCAAATGTAGAACAAGACGAAGTGCCGTTTTACGACCGATTCCCGGTAGTTTAGAAAATTCGTTCACCGCGTTTTCAAGCAGTGTCGAAGGATATTGTTGATTCATCAAATTTGCTGAAATGGGACACAAAGATAACAAAAATGTTTTGGCAAAGTAGAATACGACTTAAAATTTTCGATTGAAATTATGGCTTCGGCATTTTTACTTTTCAAATATCTTCTTTCTGATATTAAAAAACTACCTTTGCGGTTAAATTTTTACGCGTGATGCAGAATTATATCGTTTTACTGATTATAGTCGCTTATTTCGGTACTTTATTAATAATCTCCAAGTTATCGAGCCGTGGTGGTACGGATAACGAAGCATTTTTTCGCGCGAACCGTCAGTCGCCTTGGTGGGTGGTTGCTATCGGGATGATTGGCACATCCATATCCGGAGTAACGTTTGTGTCGGTGCCGGGCATGGTGCGTGATGTCAATTTTCACTACATGCAGATGGTATTTGGATTTTTTTTCGGATACATTATCATCGCCAAAGTACTTCTACCACTCTATTACAAGCTCAATTTAACATCAATCTACAGTTATCTGGGCAGTCGCTTTGGAAGTCGTTCGTATAAAACGGGAGCATCGTTTTTTTTGATCGGAAAAATAATAGGGGCTGCCGCAAGACTATACATTGTCGCCCTTATTCTACAGCATACTGTTTTTGATAGTTGGGGAGTGCCATTTTGGGTTACTGCCTGCTGTACGGTACTGTTAATTTGGCTTTACACCCATCGTGCCGGTATCAAAACGGTAATATGGACGGACACTCTTCAAACATTGATTATGATAACCGCGTTGGTTTTGATACTGGTTGAAGTTACACAACGGATTAACTTGTCAAGTTCGGAAATAGTTACAGCCCTAAAAAATAGTCCCAAAACGGATATATTCCTTTTTGATGATTGGCAAAGCAAACAGAATTTTTGGAAGCAATTTTTAAGCGGCGTTTTCGTGCCGATAGTGATGACCGGCTTGGATCAGGATATGATGCAGAAAAATTTGACCATCCGTACTTTAACGGATGCGCAAAAAAATATGTATTGGTACGGAGTGGCCTTTGTGCCTATTAATTTTTTGTTTCTCACGCTGGGCGCTATGCTGCTCATACTCGCTTCGCAAAATGGGATTACACTTCCGCAGGCTTCTGATGATATTTTACCCTTGTTTGCCACGCAATATCTTGGCTACGCGGTATTTGTCCTTTTTATAGTCGGAATAATCGCGGCAGCATTCTCCAGCGCAGATTCAGCATTGACGGCACTTACCACGTCTTTCTCTGTGGATATTTTGGAAGTCGATAAATTAGATAACAAAGAAAAAGCGGTAAAAATTCGTAGAAACACGCACGCTGCTATTTCTGTTTTTTTTATTCTTATCATACTGCTATTTCGAGAAATTAACAATAAAAGTGTGATTGACACGATTTACACCATTGTCTCTTACACCTACGGACCGCTATTGGGACTTTACGCGTTCGGATTATTCACAAAACGCCGTACCAACGACAAATTGGTGCCGTACATCGCGGTAGCTTCGCCGCTTATTTGTTTGACAATCAATTATATCTGCAAAAATTTTTGGAGCTACTCTTTTGGTTACGAATTACTTATGTTAAACGGTTTGATTACGTTTGTCGGACTATGGTTGGCAACCCCTAAGCTTAAAAAGGGGAGATCGGAAACAATTACGGATAGCATTATTTTTCAATAATTTTTAAATTTAATATTTGGAGAAGATTAATATGGATATACAATCAGCCGAATTTACAATTAGCAATACCGATTATTTGAAATGTCCGGATGGAAACTTGCCGGAATATGCTTTCATTGGGCGTTCCAACGTAGGTAAGTCGTCGCTCATCAACATGCTGACCAATCGAAAAGGGTTGGCAATGACTTCCGGAAAGCCGGGAAAAACACTGCTCATCAATCATTTCATCATCAATAACGCATGGTACATAGTGGATTTACCGGGCTACGGCTACGCCAGACAGAGCAAACAACAACGCGTACAGTTGAAAAAAATCATTGAAAGTTACATTTTGCAGCGAGAGCAGTTGACCAATTTGTTCGTATTGATTGACAGCCGGCACGAACCACAGCAAATCGATTTGGAATTTATGGAATGGCTCGGCATCAGCAGAGTACCTTTTTCCATTGTTTTTACCAAAATGGACAAACAATCGGCTACGCGCGGAAGAGCCAACGTGGAAGCCTATACAGATAAACTTCTGGAAACATGGGAAGAGCTGCCACCTATATTCTTATCTTCCGGTGAAAACAGACAAGGTCGGGAAGAATTATTGGAATACATCGAGACGATAAACAGGCAAATAACGGACGTTTGATCTTGGGGGAGAGACAAAGTCTTTCGGAAATTTATTACTTAGGTTTGCAAACGTTTGCAAACCTATTTTTTGTTTATCAAAGGCGGTGTTAAATCGAATAAATCGGGAAATGACTAATATTGTGAAATTTTTAATTCGAAATCTGTTAACATTTTAAAACTTCCATTTTGGAAATTAGGGGCTATAAACCATGTTAGAAATTCAAAAGAAAAAGTCAAACTCATTCTTCGCGCTACTAAGTCTTCCGGCTACGGCCATGGGATTTGGTCTGTCGGTACAAATTTCAGCCTTGAGTTGGATACTTTCCACCAAATACGGGCTGGATATTCACGAAATAGGAATCGTATGGGCTGCCGGTCCGATAGCGGGAATTATCGCTCAACCTATCGTGGGAACACTTTCTGACAAAATGTGGTTCATGGGCGGACGACGACGCCCTTGGATTATCATCGGCGGTATTCTTACCGCTATCATGTTGTTGGCATTACCCAACCTGCACATTGTGCAAGATGTATTCAAAGCCGACGGACCAAAGGGGCTGATGAATATTGCCATTGCCGTAGCTGTAACATTAGATCTGTCTATCAACGTGAGTTTCAATCCGACACGCTCGCTTGTAGCCGACTGTACCACAAAAAATGAGCGGGGAAAAGGCTATACCTGGATGCAAACCGTATCCGGTACATTTGGCGTACTGGCTTATCTCATCGCTGTACTTTGGGGGAATGAAACGCTTATTTATGTCGGCGTCGTTGTAGCTGTGCTGTTTACCCTAATCCCGATTTTCCTGATTGAAGAACCACGTATTTTGAATAATGATGAAGAAGCTGAATCCAAAAAATCGAAAACAACTTTAAAAGACATTCACGACACTTTGCTGCCACTTTACGGCTTTTTGATATACGGCATGTATGCTATTCTTACCATGTTTGGCGTGAAATTGCAAAATGCCGTAACAATCGGGGGTATTTCGTTGAATTGGATTGAAACCACGGCTATTGTCGTACAAATCATTTGTATGGTAGTCGTATTGCTTAATGTACAGCGTAGAGACAAAAACACCTTCTCTTTTCAAAAAATTCTGTTGGCACACTCGTTTACATGGTGGGGGGTGCAGACGATGAATATTTATATGTTTTTCTACGTATCTACCGTTATCTCGGGGCTGAACGAAGGTTCCATGCAGGCGGTCAATTCATGGGCGTTTTTGGTGCGAGATTTAGTGGGTGCTATTCTTCCGGTATTGGTTCTCAATGAAGTGAGTAAACGTATCGGGATGACACGAACGCACAACACGGCTATTTTTCTGATGGCTGTCGGCTACGCCTTACTCTATCTGATGGGAGCTAATATTACACTCTTTTTCATCTACATGATTGTTGTCGGTATCGGTTGGGCATCCATCGTATCACTTCCATTCGCTATCATGAGTGAGAAAGTTGATCAAACCAAAATGGGGCTTTATATGGGCATTTTTAACCTGTCGGTAGTACTGCCACAATTGGTAGCCAGCTTCAAGATGGGTGAAGTGGTAAACAACGCACCCGACAAGTCGATTATTTTTGCCATTTGTGCCGTTACGCTTTTGATTTCAGGGGTGCTTTGGGTATTTGTAGGGAATGACAAACCGATAAAGGTACGGAAATAGAGGAAATATCGTATAGTTCTCATAAAAGCAAGGAAGAGTTGAAGTGCGCACTTCAACTCTTCACTATTTATAGATAAAACTGTATTTTTTCTTATTATTCGGCAATCGAATTGGTGTTTTCGTTTCCCGGTCCAACTAATTCCTTTTCGTATTTTGTTTTTAGCAGTCTGCTACCCGCAAAACATCCGAGGGATAAAATAGCAAGTGCAATAACGATATCCCGGCTTGATGGGAGAAATTCGAAACTCTCTATTTTTGCCAATACATACAGGGGCATTATCCCTCCGAACACCTTGAATAAAATGTCCAACAAGCGCGAGTACATCCATCGCAAATGATTGATCCATCCCTTTTTAGCGTCGGATGTCAACTCTTTGTTTCCGACGACAAATAATGCCTTTTGACTGTAATAGTATTTAGCGGTACCATATCCCGTGTACGTCATTAGTAAGAACCACAACGGATAAAGGTACAAAACTTCTCTCAGCTCCTCATCACGCCAGACCGCATCTCCATATTTCATGAATGACAAGATGAAAGCAAATACAACAAATCCGAGTCCGGTAACCAAACCAATGATCAAGTGTTTTTTATTCATTTTTGTATGTGTTAGCGTAATCCCATGTACACGAAAAACGAACCGGTAGCAGCCATTCCTCCACCAACGATGGCATTCATTCCGGAACCAATCATTCCATACCACCCCCAGTAAGCGTCCGATGAGACTACTGCCCGGCCAATACCACTTTTGGCTCGTTTATAGGGTCGTGTTTTTTGTAAATAGGCATACTGTGTCAAGTCAGGACTATTCCAAAACTCGTTTGAATTTTTAACAGTTGTTATAAGTACATGTCAAGTTTCACAAGGTTGTTGATTAATCTTACTGTAAATAAATAAAGAAAGAAAGAAAGAAGCAAATTTTCTATTTATTTGGTTTAATCGTTATAAAGAGACTGTGTATTAGTCACACAGCCCCTAATTGTATTCTAAGATTTTATTAGCTTTTTTATATTTTGTAAGGACACGACCATTACAAGAACATTAGAAAGCCCTAGTGTCAGGAATAAGTAAATTTCAATTTTTCCGAATAAGAATGAAATAATTAATAAAATTTCAAGTATTATTGAGAGTGTCAATAAAAAAATAAAAAATGATTTAAGTTGTTTTCTTTTATATTTCATTTTTTTTGATTTTTTATTATTCTACGCAAGAGAGCCTATACAAGCAATCAGACCTCCATATGCAAGCACCTTCCCTGCAATTGCCAATGGACACCCAACTCCTGTCGCACAAGCAGCCAACCCAAGTGTAGCTACAAAATTACTTGCAACAGCTAAGCCGCATCCTGCATAAGACCATCCTCTTCCTCTAAATTGTGGAATATTTGAATACGCATTATTTGTATTTATCGGTTCATTAGAATATAATTCATTAAGAATTTCTTGCACCTCTAAAAGTAACTCATAATTGCCATCCGCTTTTATTTTTTCAATATCCCTTAAAGTCTGCTCGTCAGAGATATACACTTCATTTAATCCATCTATTAAATTGCCATTAAACACATCAATCTCTGTTGTCTTATAATTGAGATTTAGACCTGTTTTGCTGTTTATGAGATTTAAATTTTCAGCATATTGTTCTTGTATGTTTTGGTTAACAGCTGATGGTGCTTTTGATGCTTTGATTTCTTTTTTGTTTTCATTAAAATGGATATATTGCCTCCTTGAAGCCTTTAATGACTTGTTCACGATCTAATTGCGCTTGAACCGCTTCATTTCCTAAGTCGTTGCTTTTGTCGACAGAAGAATTACAGTTTACAAACAAAAATACTGTTAGTGTAAGTAAAGTTACAATGGAAATACCTTTTTTCATAATTTTTATTTTTAGTTTTGGCTACTTCGATTTTAAGTCTCTTCGGCACATTCCGACCATTGTTCTCAAATTAATGTCAGATAAGATTCATTTAGTTGTTTTAGTTCTATAAAATCGTTGATTTTCAGTCTATTGAGTTTATAACTTGCTTACAACGATCACTTATTTTGGACATTGTACTGTTACCTGCTGTGTTCATTTTATTCATGATATAGCTCAAACAATCATTGTGAACATCTGCAAATTCTGTAGCTACTGCTATAATCTCATTCTTTTCTTCCTGAGTCAAATCTCGTTTAGCTTCGTTTTCATTACTGCAAGATACAAAAAGTAAGCTAAAAACTGCTAAAGTGTAAAATAAGTTTTTCATACGATAAAATTTTTAATTGTTATTGATTTTTGTTGATTAATTTTATCGTAAACAAACAAACAAACATTAATATTTATTGTTTTTATTTAACCATGTATTTATTTTTATTTTTTTTTATTCGTACATGAGATTAAGATGCGAATGGTTTGTAACGCTTGACTTTTTATGTATCTTTGTTAGCCTATTGTCGGCTTTTTATGAGAATTATTGTTGTTGTCGTAATTCTGTACAACAAAAGAGTCCAATAATCTGCGACTAAATCAATTATTACACCATGAAAAAAACACTTTTATTCATCCTGCTCGCATTTTCAATGCACCTTCCGGCACAACTTAAATTCTTTGTGGAAGCTTCCCCAAACGCGTCGTTAATTACGAGAAATCGTGTAACTCAAATTACGGAGCTGGCATCGGATCGTCCGAGTTACCAAAAATTCCTGAGGGGAGAGTATGGAGCAAAATACTCCAATAAATTAGGTGGTGGAATAGCAGCCGGAATTCAATATGTTTTTCCGGAACAAAACATCAGTCTTGATGCCGGATTAGCATTCGATAACGTGAATTTCCGTCAAGAAATTATAACTGAAACTTTGCTTTACTACGTTTCAGCCACAACAAACGAAATGGACGAAGTAATACCCCAAATTACAGCAACTACTGATAATCATAACTTATTCCAATTGTCTATACCCTTATCCATTTCATACTATTTCTTGAAAGAAAATCTTTCGGTAGGTCTGGGAGTTTTACCGGGATTTATTGTTGCAAGTACGGGTGGATCAGGTGCTTCCTCCAATTTCAATAAAGCACAATTTGCTATTCAGCTTCAACTCAGGTATCGATTTGCGCCAAATTGGTGGATAGTAGGTGGATTCCAAGAATACAGTTCCAAACTTTATAAACCGGAACTAAAACAAAGTTTTTCGAATCTTCGCCTACTTAAGTGGGGATTAAAATGTGATTTTTAGAAAGTTATCTAAACTTTTTCTCGATCTCATCATTTTGAACAACAACCATGATTATCTTTCCATCAGGTGAATACAGATGGTTTTCACAACGAAACAAATCTTCGAAAAGTTGATTCATCTCATGTTGAGAAAGCGTTTGTCCGTTTTTGATAGCGGAACGACGAGCTAACAATCGCGCGATTTCCGTATGGACAGTTTCTTTAACATTAACTTCCGAATGAAGAATTTCTGTTGCCAATTCTTTGAGTAACGGAATGGAAGAACCCGCTTCGAGTTCGGAAGGTACTCCGTTGACGGAAAAAGCATTTTTGCCAAACGGTTCAATATCAAATCCTGCGAAACGCAATTCTTCTAAAACTGAGTTCAACATTTCTGTCGCGTCTGAGTCCAATTCTAAAATTTCAGGGAACAACACTTGTTGCGACATCCCTTGTTTGTTACTTATTTGATGTATAAACCGATCGTATAGCACCCTGAAATGCGCCCGATGCTGGTCAATCAACATCAACCCGGACTTCACTCCCGTGCAGATATAGCCTGATTTGTACTGAAAGAACTCAGACGAAGATACCGAAAGCTCCATATCGGTCTGTTCTGCTTCCGGTTGGACGTCAAAATTTACACTTGCAGGAAATCCATCCGTTGGCTTTACTCGGTTTTTATTTTTATCAAAATCGCCGTAAAGTTTCTCCCAATCCACAGCCGGACGCTTGCTCGAAGTACCCGAAGAACCAAATGGATTATAATTGGGATTGAAATTCGTCTTTGGCGGAACAATTGCCGTACGCGAGTCCAACACCGGAATATCCGGCTGTCCATCCAAATCAAAATCGATTGAAGGCGCTATTTGGAATTTGCCCAACGCTTCTTTTACGGTAGCCAGTACGATAGACCAAATCGCCTTCTCGTTCTCAAATTTTATTTCCGTTTTAGACGGATGTACATTCACGTCAATACTTTTCGGGTCGGTCTCAAAACAAATAAAATAGCTTGGATTTTCACCCGGCTTTATCAACCTGTCGTAAGCTACCAGTACCGCTTTGTGAAAATACGGATGCCGCATGTACCGACCGTTTATGAAAAAATACTGGTTTGCCGATTTTTGAGCGTATTCCGGTCTCCCTACGAAGCCTTTGATTTGCAAGAGTCCGGTATCTGCAGAAATTGATAGCAACTGTTGATCCATTTTCTTGCGCGCCAAATCAAAAACGTGTTCGATACGTCCTTTCAAGTTGGTTGCCGGTAGCTCCAAAAGCTCGGTAATGCCATCAAAGAGAGAGAAATTAATATCGGGATGCACCAGCACGATACGGTAAAATTCATTACGAATGTGCATCATTTCGGTGGATTGCGATTTCAGAAACCTTCTGCGGGCAGGGACGTTAAAGAAAAGGCTTTTTACGGCGATATTCGTTCCGGTATCGCATTGAACGGACTCCTGCTTGAAAACACGCGTACCGGCTATCTCGATACATGTACCGAGCAAATCTTCTTCCCTGCGTGTTCGCATCTCTACTTGCGCCACTGCGGCAATGGAAGCCAGTGCTTCCCCTCGGAAACCCATGGTGCGAAGCGAAAATAAATCAGAAGCATCTTTGATTTTAGACGTGGCGTGCCGTTCGAATGACATGCGGGCATCCGTCTCGCTCATACCTTTTCCGTCGTCAATTACTTGAATGAGCGT
Organism: Paludibacteraceae bacterium; assembly: GCA_047973025.1. Classification (GTDB taxonomy): domain Bacteria; phylum Bacteroidota; class Bacteroidia; order Bacteroidales; family Paludibacteraceae; genus UPXZ01. The sequence continues at coordinate 41,496 of JBKEBE010000012.1, read as the reverse complement.
ATTGCCACCATCTTTGACAACCACCCGGATATTGGAAGCACCCGCATCTATGGCATTTTCGACTAACTCTTTAACAACGGATGCAGGACGCTGTATGACCTCGCCGGCGGCAATCTGGTTGGCTACCGAGTCGGGTAGTAAATTAATAATATCGGACATGAATATCGAATGGAATTTTATAGGATAATTAGGATTTGAACAATCGTTTTATTGATAAATCCGTAGAATCTTCTTGCGAGTGATGAAGAGACTAACTATATTTTCCATCATATTTAAAATTGGTATCGTTGACAAATTGGCGTATGCGCTGTTCGGCCGAAAGTTTGCAAACAAGTAGTACATTGTCCGACTCGGCAACAATGTATCCTTTTAAGTCCTGAATGACGGCTAACTTTCCTTTAGGCAAGGCAACAATGTTATCCTCACTTTCGTAAAACATGGTTTCCGCCTTGAGCGTAACATTTCGGTTCTCGTCTTTATCGGACAGCTCGTGCAATGAGCCCCAAGTACCTAAATCGGACCATCCGAAGTCGGCGCAAAGTACGTAAACGCTTTCCGCTTTTTCCATGATACCGTAGTCAATAGAGATACTGGGACACGAGAGATACATCTCGTCGATAAAATCCTGTTCTTTTGTCGTACCATATAGACCTTTTCCGGCACTAAATTTTGTAGCGACTTCCGGAAGATATACATTGAAAGCGGTATCTATCGTTTGAAGATTCCAAAGGAATATCCCCGAATTCCAAAAAAATTCGCCGGTTTCAAAAAAGACTTTTGCCAATTCTTCGTTGGGTTTCTCGGTAAATGTTTTTACTTCGCGCAAATCGTTACTCCCCTCTGAAACCTGAATGTAACCGTAGCCTGTTTCCGGTCTGCTCGGTTTAATCCCTAAAGTGAGAAGACTGTTATTCTTTTGTACAAAATCCAAACCGACTTTAATTGTATCTAAGAAATGACCTTCTTTCAAAATTAAATGGTCGGACGGAGCAACGATTATGTTGGCTTGCTTCGTTTTTGCTTTGATACGACTCATGGCATAAGCGATACAAGGAGCGGTATTCCTTCGAGCCGGTTCGAGCAAAACTTGTTCCGGAGTAATTGTCGGCAATTGTTCTAAAATTAAATCGCGATAGATGATATTCGATACAATTAAAATATTTTCTTCGGGAACGACTGCTTTGAAACGGTCAAATGTCATCTGCAGCAAAGAACGTCCGGTTCCGAAAAAATCCAAAAATTGTTTGGGTCTGTCGTTTCGACTAAAGGGCCAAAAACGAGATCCAAGCCCACCGGCCATAATTACACAATAATTGTTTTGATTCATATCTGATTTTAAGTGTTTTATATTTTCGTTAAACAATTCACTAAGATAAAACTTTTTTTCTTATCGGACAATTCTATTTTAGAAAACCTGACTCTTGCGCGTTATATTCGAACACATAGACTCACAATCAATTTATTTACAACACATTAAACAGGTATAAAGTTCATTGATTTTACACAAGACATGGCACTTTTTATCGAAAAACGGAGTATGGTTTCAATCAAATGATAGAAAAAAATTGGATGTTTTTTTGAATAAGGATTACCGTATCGCAATTAAAAATACAAAAAATATTCTCTACCTTTGCACCATGTTAAGCAGTTTTATCAGCACACAGATTAGGCAGGAATTTTCTTTCAAACCTACCGACGAACAATCGGTTCTGATTGAACTACTTGGCGAATTTATCATATCCTCAGAAAGAGGAAAATGTTTCCTGCTGAAAGGGTATGCCGGGACCGGGAAAACGACTATCGTGAGTGCTTTGGTACGAGCGTTAAATGCTTTGAAACAAAAGACCGTACTATTGGCTCCGACCGGAAGAGCCGCCAAAGTACTGTCGGGGTACTCGGGTTTTTCGGCATTTACGATTCACAAGAAAATCTACCGTCAAAAGTCCATGGCAGATTTTCGATTTCAACTTTCGGACAATCTTCACAAAAACACGTTTTTTATTGTCGATGAGGCTTCAATGATATCGAACGTGAGTAGCGAAGCATCATTCGGGAGTGGACATCTACTGGAAGATTTGATTAAGTACGTTTACTCCGGCGAAGGATGCAGTTTGTTCTTTCTCGGCGATACGGCGCAGCTACCACCGGTCGAGCAAACCCAAAGTCCGGCTTTGGAAATATCCGTCTTGAAAAGTTCAGGATTGAATGTAACAGAATTTACCCTTACTCACGTACTACGTCAGGCATTGAAAAGCGGGATATTATACCATGCAACGAATCTTCGGATGCATTTGGCAGAACGGACTACTACCGAACACCCGAAATTTCGACTAAAAAACTTCTCGGATATCACACGGCTCAAGGGAGCAGAATTGGTAGATACTGTACAACAATCGTATAGTGCGGTAGGTGTGGAAGACACTATAGTGGTTACCCGGTCAAATAAACGAGCCAATCTATACAATAACGGCATCCGATCCGGCGTAATGATGCTGGAGGAAGAGTTGTCAAACGGAGATTTGCTGATGGTTACCCGAAATAACTATTTCTGGAATAAACCGTATACTGAAATTGACTTCATCGCCAACGGGGAAGTGCTGGAAGTCGTCCGCATACGCAAATACCACGAGATGTACGGATTCCGATTTGCGGACTTGACGCTTCGTTCATTAGATTACGGGTGGGAAATCGATGCCAAAATATGGTTAGACAGTTTGACATCAGAGAATCCGACACAAACCAATCTATTGACAAACAAACTGTTTGCATCCGTTGCTGAAGATTATCCCGAAGTTACTGTCCGAAGCAAATTGGTACGCAAAGTACTTGAAAATGAATATTTCAACGCGCTTCAAGTTAAATTTGCCTATGCCGTAACCTGTCACAAAGCGCAAGGGGGACAATGGAAAAGAGTATTCATAGATCACGGATATATACCTGACGATCAGATAAATATTGAATATTTTCGCTGGCTATATACCGCTCTTACTCGTTCAACCGAACAGATTTATTTAATAAACTTTCCCGATGAATGGTTTGTATAATTCTATAATTTCTAAAAATTTCAGACGGTCTTATGAAACCAATACTGACACACGACTTCTCTCTATTTATCAGTAAGCCGTAATTAATAGCATATTCTATATGTCAATAGTTCTATAAAATAAATTATAAACACATGAAACAGCCATGTAAAAATAACCTTGACACATAAGGGGATGATTAATGGCGTGTTCCATGTGTCCTTAATGATAAAAAATAAAAAATAAACACATGAAAGCATTAGTAAAATCTTCTCCCGAAAAAGGTATCTGGATGGAAAATGTACCGGTTCCGGAAATCGGCATTAATGACGTTCTCATTAAAATAAAAAAGACATCCATTTGTGGTACAGATTTGCATATCTACAAATGGGACGATTGGGCGCAAAACACGATCAAAACACCCATGACGATTGGACATGAATATGTCGGAGTAGTAGTGGATAAAGGTCCCGGAGTAAAGAATGTAAAAATCGGAGATCGTGTAACAGGCGAAGGACACATCGCTTGCGGACATTGCCGGAACTGCCGCCGCGGGAAACTCCACGTTTGCGAAAACTCAATCGGAGTCGGCGTAAACCGAGACGGCGCATTTGCGGAATTTTTGTCACTCCCCGAAGAAAATGTCGTTCATCTGGATCCGCGAATTACCGATGATATGGCTTCCATCATGGATCCGTTTGGGAACGCAACCCATACGGCACTTTCATTCCCATTACTTGGAGAGGATGTGTTGATAACAGGAGCCGGTCTCATCGGCACCATGGCTACCGGAATTTGTCGTTTTGCCGGTGCGAGATTTATCGTAGTAAGTGATTTTAGCGATTACCGGCTTGAGATCGCAAAAAAAATGGGGGCAACTTTAACGGTCAATCCATCGAAAGGCGAAACGATACCCGATGCCATGAAAAAACTCCACATGAGAGGATTTGATGTCGGGCTGGAAATGTCCGGAGCTCCATCGGCTTTCAGGGATATGATCGAAAACATGTACAACGGCTCAAAAGTATCTCTGCTCGGCATATTACCGAATAACACCACGGTGGATTGGAACAAAATAATCTTTAAAGCACTGACCCTGAAAGGTATTTACGGAAGAGAAATGTGGGAGACCTGGTATCAGATGGAACAGATGCTTATCAGCGGATTCGATCTATCGCCCGTCATTACTCACCATTTCGGTATAGACGAGTTCCAAAAAGGATTTGACGTTATGGAAAGTGGTCAATGTGGAAAAGTAATTTTGAATTGGGAATAACGTACACGGTATAGAGACAGTTGAGAAAGTGTCTCTATACACTTTTCAATCACGAATAAAATCAACCTTCTTCGGGCTAATCTTACATCATTATATCATCCTTAGACTGACTTCTTCTTGGGAAGAGACGTTCCCAAATATTGGGTTGACGGGTTACTTTTGGTCTGTCGTTGTTAATGGACGCGTTCAGCGTAAATACTTGTTCAAAATAGACCGAACCTTCCGAAACGTGGGTTTTCATTGAAAGTTGTCCTTTCACGTGCTTGGTATCAATGGCGTTCCAATACAGTTTATTCTGAAGATAGTCGGACGAACGTAAAAAAGGGGTTGCCCAGTAAAGTTGGTTGCCGTACTGTTCGTAGAGCGTCATTCTTTTTTGTCCGTAGTAAAACAGATTTTCAATCCCAAATCTACGGTATTCGGCATCGGCGCGAATTACCAGGCCAATTGGCGTTTTGAAATCATCCATAAAATGCCTATCTCGTTCATAACCGGCTAATACGCCCGCTGACAATTTCAGTTTGTTCAATCCGCGCTTATTGGAATAATCTACACCTACGGAGAGCTGTCCCAAAAGATTGTCGGAAACGCTAAGATGATTCGGGTTCGGGCGAGTTGTCGCAAAATGATACATATACGACTGAAAATCAGCAAAGAATAGCTTGCCAAATTCTTTGTAAGCCGAAGCACCGATAAAAAAACTTTCGCGCTCCGTTTCACTTTGCAAACCGGTCCAGTCCAACCATAGTTTGAAAAACTGCCTGTCGTCTCCTTTCCTAAGATATAGACCTTCAATCGTTTGCTTGTAATATCCAATCGAATCTTGAAAAAAGAAATTGGAATAGTCGTCCAGCAGGTTGCTTCGTTTGAAAGCACCGGCTTTGAATAGTGTATTCTCATCCTTCAGTTGGTAGTAAGCCATCAGGTCGATTTTATCCGTAAAATCACTTGTGGCAAGGCTTCTCTGCGCGCTTATACCGCCAAGAATGGAGTGGTTTTCATCAAACATCCAACCTATTTCTTGCGAGAGCCGGACACCTGTCATGGTTTGGTCAATAGCGAGACGAGACCTTGAAAACTCGGTATTGTCAAAAAAGAAATCCAACCCGGTATCCCATTTCAGCTCTTGTGCCGATGACAAAAAAGAAAGGGACAAGACAAGTAAAATAATTCGAAGCTTTTTCATGAATTTTAATCTAAGTTTTAGCAAAGGATATAAACACAAGAGACAACCTTATAGAACAACACCAACCCACTAATGATGGTGCCCCCCGTGAAGGCTAAAATAATACATCAATGCCATCCCGAGTAATACTACAAGGCTGTATGCTATCCAATTTCTCTTGTTCGTATGCTTCAACACTTCGGGTAGCAGGCTTGTAGCGGCTAAATAGATGAAACCACCTGCGGCAACAGGTAGCACATAAGTTGATAAATGTTCCACTTCATGTCCAATCCACAAAGTTATCAATGTGCCCAGGATCGCGAAAGTGGCTACTACGAAGTTGTAAAACAACGCTTTCTTTCTAGAGAAACCGGCACGAAGCAAAATCCCGAAATCGCTGATTTCTTGTGGAATTTCGTGTAGTATAACGGTTATGGTGGTTGCGATGCCCATTTCGGGAGAGAACAACCACGCCGCGCCAATCAGAATTCCGTCGGTAAAATTATGAATTCCGTCGGCATACAAACTCAAATAGCCATAGGGTTTTGTTCTCGTAGAATCTACTTCCGTAGAATGTTGGTAATTATGCAATAATTGCTCAATCAAAAAGAAAAGCAAAAAACCGCCTAATATCAACCAAGATACCCACTGCGCTGATTCTATGTGAAAATAAGATTCTGGAATCAAATGAAAAAAAGCGTTTCCCAACAAAGCACCCACAGAAAAAGACACTAAATAGAGTAAAAATCGCTCTAATTTCTTACTGTTTATGGCAAACAGCAGTACGCCGATTAACGATATGACGCTTACTATCAGCGTACTTATCAATGCATATATCCAGATTTTATCCATTTTTTTAATTTATCAAAAAACAAACCACAATTAGTCAATCTTCATCATCAATTTATTGACAATAGAAAATCTTATTTTTTTCTTTTACTGAAAAAAGATTTGACCTTGTCAACAAGCTTCGTGTATGACTCTGCTCGAAAGAAACTCGCGTCAGTAACAGCTTTCCACGTTAAAAATATTCCGAAAGGGAACAACACGGCGGAACTCAGCCACATACCTTGATACACATCCCAAAACCCTTCGCGCGCCATCTTGTAGCCGGTGGTGTCGATGATGTAATAGATAACGAAAAGAACGACAGAAATAACGACCGGAAATCCCAATCCCCCTTTGCGAACAATAGCTCCTAAGGGCGCGCCGATGAAGAAAAAGATAAGACACGCGAAGGACAGGGTAAACTTCCGATGCCACTCGATCTGATGTCGTCTGACGTAGTAGGTCGGCTCTTCGAGCATGATTTTGTTATAATCTATTTTATCTTTCATCTGCTTTGCATTCTGGTAGGCAACACTGACTGCTTCCTGCATTTGCGCTTGCTCCAACAACAAAAACAACGAATCGATATGGAGCGTTTTGATTGTGGAGATCAACGAATCGTTCTGATCCGTTACAACTTCGTTGTTCAGTTTTGTAAACTCCGGATTTCGCAACTGATAAAATTCCGACGTGGTCATCTCACGCGCTTGGTCAATACCTCGAGCTTCTACAACTTGAGATACCGAGTCGATGGTTTGAGAGAGTTGAATTACATTTTTACTCACATGTTGATCCTTGAGAATGGATTCGTCATACCGACTAAACTCCGTATCAAAATCGAGCAACATGGTTCTTGTACTGAATTCTTCCCGACGGTAAGGAATGTTTTTTGAATTGTACTGACCGCCTTGCGAACGAAGGTTTTGAAAACTTTCACCTGAGAATAGCGATAATTTCAAATATTTGTTATCCGAAGTAAATTCCACTCTGCCCGAATCGGCAAGCATGACGGTCGCGTTATCAAATCCATTGGAGAAATCATAGATCATCAAATCTTTCAACAAACGCTTTGACGGATCTTTATCTCGAATGTAGATGTTATAACCGTTGATGCCGTTGTAAAACTGCCCTTCTGGGATTTCAAATTCTGGGGATTTTTGTCTCAACGAAAAAATAAGTGTCCAAAGTTTGGTCTGAGCCATTGGAAGGACATTATTTGAAAAGAAAAAAGCCGCTATACACATGCCGGCAATAAAAACAATTAATCCGCGCATGATTCTAAAAAGTGAAATTCCGGCCGATTTCATGGCAGTAAGTTCAAAATTTTCTCCCAAATTCCCGAAATTCATCAGTGCTGCCAGCAAAATGGCTAACGGTAGCGCCATCGGTATCGTTTGAAGCGTAGCATACCAAAAAAACTCAGTTAATACTCCCCACCCCACTCCTTTTCCAATCAAATCGGGCATCTGCTTCCAAAAAAACTGCATCAAAAGAATCAGGACACATATAAAAAAGGTCATGAAAAAATAAGTCAGAAAAGACTTGAGGATGTATTTATCTAATTTTTTTATCCGAAACATGCTGAAAAACGAACTAAGAGTGCAAAGTTAATTATTTTTAGTGAATACTATTTTGTGAATCTGCAAATTATTCACCGATTGACAGGATAGTTCGTGACGAATTTCGACTTCGACCTGAGCCACTTCTCAAGACCTTGTCCTGATTTTGTTCAAAGTTTGAGGAGTAGCTTAAACTAACGCGTAGAACAAATATATCATACTACATTGAAATTCTGTTGTTCATACGGATGCTCTTTCTTGAACTTTCGGACAAACACGATGAGAGTCGTCGTCGTTACGATTACCGAAAGCATGTCCGCGACAGGCATGGAACCCCAAACGCCATCCAGCCCGAAAATCGAAGGTAGAATCATCAAACAGGGGATTAAAAATAGCACTTGGCGCGTAAGGCTTAATACCATGGAAATTTTGGCTTTCCCGATTGATTGGAAAAAGTTAGTAAACACGATCTGTGCCCCGATTAAAGGGTAGATAATTACAGAAATACGAATTGCTCGAGTCGCGAGCGACTTAAGTTCGGCATCCCGCGTAAACATACCGGCCAATATATCCGGGATAAACATACCCATGAGAAATCCAACAAAAGAAACAATCGTAGCGACAACCGCTGTTTTTTTTAAGACATTAAACATTCGGTCATAACTACGCGCGCCGTAGTTGAATCCAAGAATAGGCTGTGCTCCCTGATTAAGCCCAATGATAAACATGATAATCAGCGTAGTAATCCCGTTTTGTATTCCCAGCGCACCGATTGCCAAATCGCCACCATGCGTCATCAATGCCCTGTTCATCAGCACGACGGTAATACTGGCGGCAATCTGCATACTGAAAGGAGACATGCCGATATCTACGATGGAGCGCACAATTTGTTTGTCTAATTTAAGGCTCTTCCGGTGAAACCTTAGATTACTTCTCTTATTAAAAAAATGTGACATTACCCAAACCATTCCTACAGAATAAGCACAAACAGTAGCCCATGCCGCTCCGGCAATCCCCATTTTGAATCCGAAAATGAATACCGGAGCCAACGCAACATTGATAACGGCACTTATTATCATCGTAATCATGGCTTTTTTGGGATAACCCGATGCTCTCATGATACTGTTAAACCCAAAAAGCAACGAAGATAACATCGTGCCGGGAATAATAATGTGCATAAATTCTTTAGCGTAGCGGAGTGTGTTCTCGCTTCCACCGAACATATAGAGTATCGGCTCTAAGAAAATAAGCGAAAACGTAACGATGATTGTAGAAATGATTAGCGTAAGCACCAGCGCATTACCCAAAATATGTTCAGCTCGGCCTTTGTCCCCTTCACCCATTCGAATGGAAATACGTGCGGAAGCGCCGGCTCCGATCAACATGCTGAATGCCGACAGGAAATTCATGAACGGGAAAGTCAGTGCCAAACCGGAAATAGCCAACGGACCAACACCCAATCCGATATACATCCGGTCGATAATATTGTAGAGCGACGAAACCATCATCCCCACAATTGCCGGTACCGAATACCGCCAAAGTAGTTTCCCGACATCTTCCGTTCCTAATTCGTTGTCGATTTTTGTAACTAAAGCCATAAGTTAATTTCAAAAAATATAAAAAAACGGTTCTACATGTGTAAAACCGCCTTTTTTAGAGTTTACTTTTTTATTCTAAAATTCGTATTCAAAGGTTACATGCCATCCCCTGATTTTTTCAGGACGGTCTTTATGCATTCCAACGTTACTTAGACCCCAGTCATAGCCACTTCTCAGGCGGTAGTTCTTCCACTGGACACCGCCTCCCGCGCCGAGTTGGAATGAAATCCGACGCAATTCGGAGCCATACAGACTATAGGTACCGGACACAGGATAACCTTCCAACGGGTTCGGAATATCTGTTTCCTTTGGTATATAAGTAGTTTTGGAAGTCTGCGACAGACCGATGTTAATATTCGGACCGGCATATCCAAAAATCTTCATCCCCCAAAAAATGGGTAAAGTGTAGGTAATTCGAATAGGGATATCTATCCAATGACCGGAATATTTGAAAAAAGCGGTATCGTAATGGTTGTATATTTGTTCCCTGTCGCCTGTCGCAAATGAATATTTCATCCCCGTTTCCACTCCTAAACCAAGCTTAATCGGAATTTCGATATGCCCTCCGGCACTTATCGTGTGGTAGGGCGATTTGACAATATAATCCCCATACCGATACGTTTGACCATACCCTGTTATTGCTCTGAATTTCGTGTTTCCGCCATTTTTAGTTGAATCCGGATTAGACGTTTGCGCCTGAACGTCCACAAACAGAAGTGTGAATAGCGTAATTATCAATAGTTTAATTCTCATAAATTTGGATGTTTATTTCGCTGAATTTCGTTTAAAAATTCATGCAAAAGTAATGAAAATCCTCCAAATATCCCTTTTGAAAACGTTTATTAACATTGTGGAGATTCAAGCACCAGTGCCCATTTAATAGATTGAAACATATTTAAATATTAAGTTTGATGTATCCGACATAAAAAGACAACTATCTTTTTTTGAAAATTTCTTTCGATTACATTTAATTTCTTGCATAAAAAAGAGAAGAAAAAAAAATTGTAAATATCAATAAATTGTCGTAAAATTGTACGAATAAATTTTTTATACGACCTAAAAAAAGGATCAACTTAACATGAAAGTAGAAATTTGGAGTGATGTAGCTTGTCCATTTTGCTATATCGGTAAGCGTCATTTTGAAAAAGCGTTATCTGAATTTGCAGACAGAGATAAAGTTGAAATAGAATGGAAATCATACCTGCTCGACCCGGACTATGTGTATAAACCGGAAAATCCGGAAAGCGAAGCCGTGTATATTGCCAACCGCAAAGGAATTTCGATGGATGAAGCGTTACGAATGTTTACGAGTGTTACGCAAATGGCTTCAAAAGCCGGTCTGAAGTATGATTTTGAGAAAATGATTGTCGCAAACACGTTTAACGCCCATAAAATAATCCAATTGGCAAAATCGAAAACGTTGGGCAGTGAAGCCGAAGAACGTTTTTTCAAAGCATTCTTTGTGGATGGAGAGAATCTGAATGAAGAAGAAACGCTTGTGCGCTTGGGTGTCGAAATAGGATTGACTGCTGAAGACGTTAGTAACGCGCTGACTGCTGATACGTATGCCTTTGAAGTTAACAAGGATATTCGTGAAGCGCGTCAGATAGGTGTCAGTGGAGTTCCATTTTTTGTGTTTGACAGGAAATACGCTGTTTCGGGCGCGCAAGCCGTAGAAGTTTTTTTACAATCATTAGAAAAATCATACAACGAATGGGCTACTAAAAACAACATCAAACCATTAAACAACATTGCAGAAGGAAATGTTTGCGATACGGATGGTAATTGTACGTGAGCCGAAATGTATGACCACCGATGAAAATAAGTCCTACTTCGGGACACAAGCCCGGTGTATTCAAAACGATACCAATAATTAGAAATTAATACATACAAATTTATGAACATCAAAAAAACAGGCGTTATATTCGCCATTTTATTTACAGCTATGATTATCAAAGCACAAGACTTTACCGGCGACTGGAAAGGCTCGATTTCGGTGCAGGGGGTAAGTTTAGAACTTATTTTCCACATTACCGAAGCAGATGGGACGTATTCATCTACCCTTGATGTGCCAATGCAAGGCGCTACAGGAATTCCGATTGACAAAACGGAAGTTGACGAAAATCTACTCAACATCACTTCCAATGCTATGCAAGCTACTTTTACGGGTTCACTCGCTGCCGACAGCATCGTGGGAACTTTCAAACAAGCCGGAATGGATTTTCCGCTTACGTTGAAAAAGTTTGAAAGCAAATTGCCCGGAAATCCGGCACTTGCCACTACGGATGACGAACTGAAAAACCTTGCTGCCTTGGATCAAGGAAACTACAAATACAAAGTGGAAGATTATTTTGCACGACCCAAAGCAAGCTCTTTCCAACTTTCACCCAATGGCAAATACATGTCTTATTATGAAAAAGACAACGCATCTAAAAACCACGTGTATGTAAAAGAAGTAGCTACCGGAAAAGTAGTGCGCGCCATTGAAGAAAAAGACGAACTGATAAAAGGATACGGTTGGATAAACGACAACCGGCTGTACTATGTGATGGACAAAGGTGGCGATGAAAACTACCACATCTATGCTACCGATATTGACGGAAAAAATTCACGCGATCTAACTCCGTATGATGGCGTTCGCGCAATGATTCAAACAATTCTTAAAGAGCAGAAAGATATTATTATCGTTTTGATGAATAAAAACAACAAGCAAATCTTTGAACCCTATCGTCTGAATGTGGTTAACGGCGAAATTACGCAACTGTATGAAAATAAAGATGCAGCCAACCCGATTCAAGGCTACGACTTTGACAAAGATGGCAACCTGCGCGGTTATACCAAAATGGTAAACGGTATCGAAATGGAACTATGGTACAAAGATCTGACTACAGGCGAATTCAAACTACTCAAACACACCAAATGGGATGACACCTTCAGCATTATCCGCTTCAACTATGCTTCTGCTAATCCGGACGAAGCCTATGTGATGACAAATCTGGATGGCGACAAAACGGAAATTGTCCTATATGATTTAAAACAAAACAAAGAGATTAAGAAAGTGTTTTCCAATCCCGATTACGACGTTTCCGGCATGGGAACATCACGCAAACGTGGCTGGGAAGTGGATTATTTTGCCTACGAGGGCGAAAAATACGTCATACTGCCTGTAAGTAAAACGTACAAAGACCTGACAAAAAGAATGAAGAAACAATTTCCGGATAAGGAATTCTACATTACGGATTACGACGATAATGAAACAACTTTCCTGATGGCCGTTCAGAGCGACAAGCTTTACGGAACTTACTACCAATACGACACTAAAACGAAAAAATTCAGCCTGCTGTATGACTTGATGCCACAACTCAAAGAAGCGGACATGGCAGAAATGCGTCCGATTACGTTCAAAAGTCGCGATGGTCTGACGATCCACGGATACATTACACTACCCAAAGAAGCGCTGCAAGGAAAGAAAGTACCACTGGTGGTAAACCCGCACGGTGGACCACAAGGCATTCGCGATAGTTGGGGATTTAATCCTGAAACACAACTTTTCGCCAGTCGTGGATATGCGACACTACAAGTCAACTTCCGCATCTCGGGTGGCTACGGAAAAGAATTTTTGCGTGCCGGGTTCAAACAAATCGGACGAAAGTTGATGGACGACGTGGAAGACGGCGTAAAATACGTAATCGAACAAGGTTGGGCGGACAAAGACAGAATCGCTATCTACGGCGGAAGCCACGGTGGATATGCCACGCTGATGGGATTGGTAAAAACACCGGATTTATATGCCTGCGGAGTAGATTATGTAGGGGTATCCAATATTGAAACATTCTTTACGTCTATCCCCGAGTACTGGAAACCGATGATGGATATGATGAAAGCTATTTGGTACGACCTTGACAATCCGGAAGAGCTAAAAATCGCTCGCGAAGTATCGCCGGTCAATCACATTGATAAAATCAAAAAGCCCCTATTTGTAGTACAGGGAGCCAACGATCCACGTGTAAACATCGACGAGAGCGATCAAATCGTTACAGCATTGCGCGCCAAAGGATTTGAAGTACCATACATGGTCAAATACAACGAAGGACATGGCTTTGCGCGCGAAGAAAATCGCTTGGAGTTTTACAGCTCCATGATGGATTTCTTGGCTAAATACCTGAAATAAGTTGCGTATTTCGAAATATTCGACAAGGATATCCATAGAAAGGATATCCTTGTTTTTTTTAAGAACAAATGCAAACATGCCGTGATTTTTAAAACTTGACAAATAAGCGAAAGGTATGCCTGTCTTTCCGCAAAAGGTAAATCTTGTTTTTTCCGTCGCTCGCTTTGTTGTTGACTAATATTCTGTACCTTTGCACACAATATGTGGGTAATTGGCGCGTTGGTTTCTTCATTCCTGTTGGGTATTTACAATATCTTTCAAAAAGCATCTTTGCGAGAGAACGCAGTATTGAGCGTTCTTTTTGTTTCCACGGCGTTGAGTGCTTTATTTTTTGTTCCCCTGATTCTGCTTTCATCCGTAGGTTTTATCTCTCCCGAAAATTTCTTCCATGTTCCTACAGGAAGTATGGACGCGCATCTGCACGTTATGTTGAAATCATGTATCGTTTTTTCTTCCTGGTTCTGCGGATATTACGCCATTAAGCATCTTTCCATTACGCTCGTAGGTCCGGTTAAAGCATCCCAGCCCGTTTTGACGTTAGCTGGTGCTACTTTAATTTTTGGCGAGCAACTCAATGGCTACCAGTGGATTGGGATTATTATTGGAATTTCATCCTTGCTTCTGATGAGCTATTCGGGCAAAAAAGAAGGGGTTGATTTCAAACGCGACAAATTTGTCTGGTTACTTTTGCTGTCGGTTGTTATTGGCGCAGTCAGCGGTTTGTACGACAAGTTTCTGATGCAACACTACGACCGTATGTTTGTACAAAGTTGGTACTTACTGTACCAAACAATATTAACCGGCATATTCTTTCTCCTACTGTATCGAAACAAAACGTTTGGAAAAACCAAATTCCGATGGCGCTACTCCATTATTTTTATATCCCTGTTTCTTTCTGCGGCCGATTTGATTTATTTTTGGGCATTGAGTCTGGACGGATCGATGATATCAGTTGTGTCGATGATTCGTCGTAGTAGCGTTTTGGTCAGTTTCTTAGGGGGAGTGTATATTTTCAAAGAGAGTAACATCAAATCCAAACTCATTGATTTGGTTTTGGTACTCATTGGACTTGTTTTTTTATACATTGGTTCGAAATGAAAGCGCGTCAAAAGAGTGTCTCTAAATTCTAATTCAAGGTTACTACTCGCTCAAAATTGATTACCTTTGTAGCTCGAAAAGTAAAATCGCTCTTTGTCTCTTTTCCCTAATAAAATTCATTTTTATTCTCATCATTTTATAAACCGATTTCAAGAACATGATTGCCTTTTTCCGTACATCCGATCCAAAAATTTACGCGGTACAAGCAACCCAACCATTTACCGGCGAAAACATAAAAAAACTCCGATGGCTTTTTGGCGACGCGGAGTTGCTCAATCAAGAAACGCTTACCGGCAAATTCATCGGACCACGTCGGGAAATGATTACTCCGTGGAGTACGAACGCGGTAGAAATAACGCAAACCATGGGAATAACGGGAGTTACACGAATTGAAGAATATATACCGGTATCTGAATGTGAAGAAATAGAGCATGACCCTATGCTTCAGCGCGTTTATGACACACTCGATCAAAATATTTTTACCGTAAACAAACTCCCGGAAGCAATCATTTACATAGACGATATTGCCACTTACAACCTACAAGAAGGTCTTGCGCTAAGTGAAGACGAAATAGAATATTTGGAAGAAGTAAGCCGGAAAATAGGCAGAAAATTAACAGACAGTGAAGTCTTCGGATTTTCTCAAGTCAATTCCGAACATTGCCGGCACAAAATTTTCAACGGACAATTCATCATTGATGGCGAAGCAAAAGAATCTACCCTTTTCAAATTAATCAAAAAAACATCAGCCGAGAATCCCAACGACCTTGTATCGGCATACAAAGACAATGTCGCTTTCAATCAAGGTCCCGTAATAGAGCAATTCGCACCCAAATCGGACGATAAACCTGATTTTTTTGCCACAAAGAGAATCGAATCGGTCATTTCGCTGAAAGCCGAGACCCATAATTTTCCGACTACCGTAGAACCATTCAACGGCGCGGCTACCGGTACCGGTGGCGAGATTCGCGACCGTCTCGGCGGAGGAAAAGCAAGCCTGCCTATCGCAGGAACCGCCGTATATATGACATCCAATCCGCGTTTAAACGGGTTGGAGTTAAATGCAATGCCTGAAAGGTCCTGGCTGTATCAAACACCCGCGCAGATTTTGATTAAAGCATCCGATGGCGCTTCCGATTTCGGAAATAAATTCGGTCAGCCGTTGATTTGTGGTTCGTTACTTACTTTTGAACACAAAGAGAACAATAAAAAATTCGGATACGACAAAGTCATCATGCTTGCCGGCGGCGTAGGCTTCGCCAACAAGAGCGATGCGCTAAAGGGCGAGCCGAAACCGGGCGAAGAAGTTATCGTAATGGGGGGCGATAACTACCGCATCGGAATGGGCGGTGGTGCTGTATCATCGGTAGAGACAGGGCAGTACGACAATGCGATTGAACTGAATGCTGTACAGCGCGCCAACCCCGAAATGCAAAAACGCGTATCGAATGTAATCCGTGCTTTAGCCGAAAGCGACAACAATCCCATCGTTTCCATCCACGACCACGGTGCGGGCGGACATCTGAACTGCCTGTCGGAATTGGTCGAGACTACCGGTGGAGTCGTCGAAATAGACAAACTTCCCATTGGAGACACGACATTGAGCGCGAAAGAAATTATCGGAAATGAAAGTCAGGAACGAATGGGCTTGCTCGTGGAGAAACAAAATGTTGACCGAATCAGACGGATAGCGTTACGTGAAAGGGCTCCTTTCTACGCAGTGGGCGAGACTACCGACGATCTGCAGTTTGTCTTCAAACAAAAAGACGGAAAAAATCCCATTGACTTACAACTCGCCTATCTTATCGGCAAACCGCCGCGCACTACGATCACGGACGCTACCATTGAAGAAAAATTTAATGACGTTGTCGTAGATGAAAATTTGTTACTGACCTATTTGCAGCAAGTGCTTCAAATGGAAGCCGTAGCTTGTAAAGATTGGCTGACGAATAAAGTGGATCGTTCCGTAACGGGAAAAGTAGCCCGTCAACAGTGTGCCGGCGAAATCCAACTACCGCTAAATGACCTTGGCGTAGTGGCATTGGATTATCGCGGCAAATCGGGTATTGCTACTTCCATCGGACACGCGCCACAGGCAGCGTTGATTGACCCGGCAGCCGGCTCGGTTCTTGCCGTTGCCGAAGCGCTTACCAATATCGTGTGGGTGCCACTCGCCAAAGGATTGGACAGTGTTTCGCTTTCCGCCAACTGGATGTGGCCCAGCAAAAATCAGGGTGAAGACGCGCGACTTTACAAAGCCGTAGAAGCGTGTAGCGACTTTGCCTGTGCGCTTGAGATTAACATCCCTACCGGAAAAGACAGCCTTTCCATGACCCAAAAATATCCGAACGGAGAGAAAGTATTTTCGCCAGGAACGGTCATTATTTCTGCCGGTGCCGAAGTGTCGGATATTCGCAAAGTAGTGTCTCCTGTCATGGTAAACGATGAAGATTCCGCATTCTATTACATCGATTTTTCGTTTGACAGCCACAAGCTTGGCGGTTCCGTTTTGGCTCAAACACTTGGCAAAATCGGCAATGAAGCCCCGACTGTAAAAGATCCCGAATATTTCAAAGCGGCATTCGACACCATTCAAGAGCTGATAAATAAAAATAGGATTCTTGCCGGACACGATATTTCAGCCGGTGGAATGATTACGGCATTGCTGGAGATGTGTTTCGCGAATGTGAATGGCGGATTGAGCGTGAATCTGGATGGAATTTCCGAACAGTCGCTAATTAATATCCTGTTTGCCGAGAATCCGGGTGTTCTCATTCAGGTAAAAGACAAGCAGGCAGTTGAAAAAATATTAAAATCCAACGGTATTGGTTTTTCCGTCATAGCTAAACCCATCCCGGAACGTCGTTTGGAAATTCACAAGAAAAAGCAGGGATATTCGTTCGCCATCAATGAAATGCGAGACCTTTGGTATAAACCGTCCTATCTGTTAGACCAAAAACAAAGTGGCGAAGTCAAAGCCAAAGAACGTTTTGAAAATTACAAAGCACAACCCTTGGAGTTTAACTTTCCAAATCAGTTTAAAGGAAAATTATCGCAATACGATTTGTCCACTGATCGGCAACCAAGTGGGACTACCGCCGCCATTATCCGCGAAAAAGGTACCAACGGCGAACGTGAAATGGCTTACGCTCTTTACTTAGCCGGATTTGATGTGAAAGATGTAACCATGACCGACTTGGCTTCCGGAAGGGAAACGCTTGAAAATGTGAGTTTAATCGTTTTCTGTGGCGGATTCTCCAACTCCGATGTGCTTGGATCAGCCAAAGGCTGGGCGGGCGGTTTCCGGTACAACGATAAAGCCAAATCAGCACTTCGGAATTTCTACAAACGTTCCGATACGTTAAGTTTAGGGATCTGTAACGGTTGCCAACTCATGGTGGAACTCAATCTGATTCATCCCGAACACGAGAAACGAGCCAAGATGCTTCACAACGACAGTCGTAAGTTTGAAAGCGAATATGTCTCGGTAAATATTCCTGAAAATAACTCGGTCATGTTTAGGTCGTTGTCCGGCAGTAAATTAGGAATCTGGGTAGCTCATGGCGAAGGAAAGTTTTCACTTCCGATGGGTGAAAAGGCGTATAACATTGTCGCAAAATACAACTACGATAGCTATCCGGCTAATCCGAACGGCTCAGATTTCAGCACAGCGGGAATCTGCTCTGCTGATGGACGACATCTGGCGATGATGCCACACCTTGAACGCGCCATCTTTCCTTGGCAGTGCGCTCACTATCCTTCGTCTCGCGTACATTCAGATGAGATTACGCCTTGGATAGAAGCTTTTGTCAACGCGCGCGAATGGGTAAAAAAACAAAAATAAAAATTACCGATGCCAAAAACGTCTCTTAAAAAATTTGCTTATCTTTCTATTGCTGCCGCCGTAATTACGATTGCACTCAAATTCTCCGCTTATTTATACACAGGGTCAATGGGATTACTGTCTGATGCACTTGAGTCCTGCGTAAATCTGATTGCTGCCATAATCGCTTTGGTAATGATACATTTGGCTGAGAAGCCGGCTGACGAAGACCATGAATTTGGACATTCCAAAGCGGAATATTTTTCAAGTGCCATCGAAGGTGGCTTAATACTGGTCGCTGCCGCGAGCATCATTTGGACGGCTGTACCTAAATTGTTCGATCCAACTGAGATTGAAAATGTTGGATTGGGACTTTTGATTTCGTTAGTCGCTTCTTTAGTCAATTTGAGCGTAGCCTTAATATTGATAAAAAATGGCAAAAAGTACAACTCGATTCTGCTGGAAGCGGACGGAAAGCACTTGATGACCGATGTGTGGACAACCGTAGGCGTGATTGTCGCCATCGGATTAGTAAAACTTACAGGCTGGCTTATCGTTGACCCCATCATTGCTATTTTAGTCGCTATCAATATTGTGTGGACTGGTTTCAAATTGCTGAAACAATCTGCCAACGGACTTATGGACGTATCGATTCCGGAAAATGAGTTGAGAATCGTTACCGACTACTTAGATACGTTGAAAAATAAGGATGTGGGCTATCATTCGCTGATGACACGCCAAGCCGGACAGCGAAAATTTATTTCTTTCCACCTGCTAATGCCCGGAAAATGGACGGTACAGACCGGACATGACATCGCTGATTCGGTGGAAGTACATGTGGAAGAACTTTTCAACGAGCCGGTTACGGTTTCCACACACATAGAGCCGATAGAAGATCCGGTTTCGATGCACGATATTGGCATAGACAGAAAGAAGAAAAGTGTTAGAAAATAAAAATAGCCCGATTAAAATAAAATCGGGCTGTTTTGCGTTTGACGAATCATTTTTTTTACTTCGCTACTCTTTCAAGCCATTTGACCATGGCAAGCATCGTAAACATTGAAATGAGACACGCTGCCACGAATACACTCCATGTCGCTGTCATAGATATATTTTTATAGAATATGGCTCCAATTACCAATAAACTATTCCCAATAGCGGTTGCCCCGAGCCAAGCTCCCTGCATGATTCCCTGATACTTAGGGGGAGCTACTTTGGATACGAATGAAATCCCGAGCGGGCTGATAAATAGTTCCGCTACGGTAAGAATAAAATAGGTTCCTATTAACAGCCACGGCGTTACGCGATCTGCGTTTGGAAGTCCCCCCATTGCGTCCACTTCGTCTTTTGTGGGCAATCCGATGGAACCCACAGCCATAACGATATAAGCTAAAGCTGCTATCCCCATACCGATAGCGATTTTGCGGGGTGTGGACGGCTCTTTGCCTTTAGCCCTTAACCAACCGAAGAATCCTACTACGATAAACGTTAGGAATACAACAAAGAACGGATTGAAAGATTGGAAAATTTCTGCTCCTTCAAGCGTTACAAATCCCAGATTAATTTTTAATTGGCTCAGGTCAGTAAAATCTTTTGCGAAGTAAGTCAGCGTAAGACCATTTTGATGAAAAGAGAACCAGAAGAAAATAACCACGCCAAACACAGCAAATAAGGCATACAATCGTTGTTTGATTTCTTGTACGCTCATCTCATTTTCGGTGGTTCCGGCTACATTGTCAACCTTTGCTTTCGGCTCCGGAAACATTTTTTTGTTTACCACGTAGATGATCAGCGAAATAAGCATCGCGATGATTGCAACACCAAAGGCATAATGAAATCCTGTGGTAAATACATTCAAATATTGACTGCTGAACGCGCTCAAATCGGTTCCCGTGTATCCTACTTGCGTGGCAAGATCTTGCAAACGAGCCGATGCTTCGGGCGTAATGGTGCCGCCTAATTGCTGATGCGCGAGCGCGGGCAAGTCGCCGTTGTAGGCAAATCCGTTCCTGCCGACCCACCAGTTCCGTACACCCATGGCAATAAACGGAGCGAAGATAGCACCCACGTTGATAAACATATAGAACCATTGGAATCCGGAATCGCGCAAATTGCTGTATTTCGGGTCGTCGTACATTTGTCCGACAAGCGCCTGCAAATTTCCTTTGAAAAGTCCGTTGCCAAAAGCAATTACCAGCAAGCCTAAACAGGTAATACCGAGCAGTAGAGCGAATTGTCCTTGTGGAACCGGCGTAGGCGTAGGAATGGCAATGATGAGATAACCCAAAGTCATCAATATCAATCCGGTCAGAATCGCGCCTTTGTATTTGCGGGTCTTGTCCGCGATAAGTCCGCCCACAAGTGCTAATAAGTAGATAGATGCGTAGAAAATAGAATAAATGATTCCGGCATTGATTTCGTCCAATCCGAATTTTGCCATTAAGAAAAGGGTCAGAATCGCCATCATGGTGTAGAAGCCGAAGCGTTCGCCCATATTCGCCAATGAAGCGGCGAGTAACCCTTTAGGATGATTTTTAAACATACTTTTTTAGTTTATTTTAGTTATAATTATACGATTTTTTCAGTCGCAAATATAGGAAAATTTGTTGAATCTTTAATTGGAATATTTACTTATTAACCCGACACTAATATAACGTGATATTATTCTACACAAATAGCTGTTTATGAATACTTTGACACGTAAAAAAATGTCGTTATTAACCCGCCTGGTTAATATCTTGTTGTCTGTTCCAATCGTTTGATGATGGAAAATACGATAACGGCAGAAACAATACAAATGAGCGCGAATATTCCCCAAAGAACATATAGTTCGACTTTGTCCCACAGGTAACTTCCTACGACCAAAAACTTGCTTCCAACAGCCGTAGTAAACAGCCAGCCACCCTGCATAAGTCCTTGAAATCGTTTTGGAGAAACCTTTGAAACAAAAGAAGCACCCATCGGACTTAAAAAAATTTCTCCTATTGTCAGCATAAGATACGTACCCATCAGCCAGTAGGGCGATACGCGCGAATCTTCAGGAATCAGCACTCCATCGAGTTTGAATGGCGAAATTGCAGAACGCGAACTTATCAAAGGAAGCACAAAAGCCAACCCTGCTATGATCAAACCAATCACGATTTTTCGCGGTACCGAAGGCTCAAGTCCGTGCCGGTTTAGAAATCTAAAAAAACAAATTATAATCGGTGTCAACAGCAAAACAAATAAAGGATTGAAAGCCTGAAATATCTCAGGCGAAATTGTATTGACACCGGAAGATGTACGAACAAAATAAACACAAATTCCTGCGAAAACAGCCGTGATTCCCGCGCCAATAAATCGGTATCGAAGCGTGGATTTGTGACGAAACAATAAAAATAATCCGATTATACACAGACCAATGCACAACGTGGACTCGAAGTCAAAAAACAGATACGTAAAAGCACCTACTTCTTTTTGAGTATATTCCAAGGCATATTGTGTCAGTACCAGTCCGTTTTGATTAAAGACCATCCAGAAGAAAACTGTTATCACAAAAAGAAATATCAGTGAAATTACCGTAGGACGTTCTTTGTCTGTGGACATGAGGTATATGAATGCCAGAAACGCTATAAATAGTCCCACAGCGAAACTCAATCCGAGCTTACCGCCAATATCTAAAGCAGGTATCAACTGAAAAACAAGAATGGTAAGAATAATCATGGAGCTAACCGTGATTAACACTCTTTTTTGCTTTAGGGGCTGTTTGATTTGAAAGGATTCAACAAACTGCTTTGTTGTTTGTTTCGCTTTATTATCGGGAAGATTTTTATTGAAAACAAGAAAAACAAATAAAGACGCGAGCATAGCGAACGCGGCTAATCCAAATGCCCAATTGTAGCCTTGAGAGAAGACTTGGATGTATTTGTGAGCGAAGTCGTTCAGGGTTAAAAAATCGGTGCTTTCGAGGCTTACTTTCTGTGCCAATGACTGAAACTGAGTGGTGTCTGCAAGCGAATTATTTATAAATTGATGACACAACGCGGGCAAACTACTGTCGTACAGAAATCCATGTTGAGAAAGCCACCAATCTCGAATGTTTGTAGCGATATAAGGTGCTAAAAAAGCACCGACATTGATGCCCATGTAAAAAAACAGAAAGGCAGAATCACGCAACTTTTCGTATTTTTTGCCATTGTACAACTGTCCCAACACAACCTGTAAATTCCCTTTGAACAATCCGTTTCCCAAAGCAATGACAAATAACGCAATCATAGAGCCGGTAAAAGACATAAAAGGCATCGCAATAAGGACATAGCCGATTATCATCAAAATCTGACCGATAAGGATAACCGATTTGTAGCGGCGCATCCAGTCCGCGGCTGCTCCGCCCAGCAGCGCCATGGCATAAATGCCAAAATAAAACCAACTGTAATAATCGCCGGTTTGCGCGACTGTAAGCCCGTATTTTGCCTGCAAGAAAAGCGACAAAACCGCCATCATAATATAAAAAGCGAATCGCTCGCCTATATTGGTGGCGAAAGCTACATATATTCCTTTCGGGTGGTCTTTTAGCATATTTTTGGATAAAATATCGAGAAAAAGAGTGTAAAGATAGTAAAAAGGGATAAAATCCTCGCTTTAGTGGCTTAACTGCTTTTCGAAACTAATCCATAAGTTATCGTCTTGTGGTACTTGCGCGATGATTTGGATTTTATCTTTCGAGACGGGATGAATAAACTCGACCGAGCGTGCATGAAGACTGATACCGCCATTGGGATTGGAGCGTGCCGCGCCGTATTTCAAATCTCCTTTTATGGGGCATCCCATAGCTGTCAACTGACATCTAATCTGATGATGGCGACCGGTCTCGAGTTTCACTTCCAGCAAATGATACCGGTCAGAAGATGCGATTAACTTATAGGTCAAAACCGCTTTCTTGGCATTCGGTTTCTCAGAATTATAGGCATACGATTTGTTTTGCTTTTCATTTCGGACAAGGTAATGTTCTAATCGACCTTCGGGTTGTTTCGGTAATTCCTGAATTACAGCCCAATACGTTTTTTCAACTTGCTGATTTCGAAACATGTCGTTAAGCCGCGTCAAAGCTTTGCCGGTTCGGGCAAACAGTACCACACCACTGACCGGACGATCCAACCGATGCGTTACCCCCAGAAAAACATCCCCCGGCTTATTATATTTTTCTTTAATGTAACTTTTAACAATTTCCGAAAGCGGTTTGTCGCCGGTTTTATCGCCTTGTACAATTTCCGATGAATTTTTATTTACCGCAATGATATGATTATCTTCGTATAAAACTGTCATTTGCCTTTTGTTGAATTTTTCTTGCAATTTTAATTTTCAAAACTCGAATGAGTTAAACCTAAACCCGTTGCTTGACTACTTCGTAAATCATAATTCCGGCGGCAACAGACACATTGAGCGATTCTATTTTTCCCAAAATCGGTATCTTTACCGACGAATTGCAGAGTTTTAAGTGCTCGGGGGCGACTCCTTCTTCTTCCGAACCCATCACTAATGCTACCGGTTCTTTGTAGGTTTCATCGGTATAGTTGTTTTTCGCCTTTTCGTTGCCCGCGACAAGTTTTAATCCCGAGTCGGAAAGGAAACGCAACGCTGTTTTCAAATTATCTTCCCGACAAACCGGAATATTCAACAAAGCTCCCGCTGATGTTTTTACCGCATCGGCATTGATGGCGGCTCCACCTTTGGATGGAACAACCAACGCATCCACGCCGGCGCATTCGCAGGTACGCGCGATAGCTCCAAAGTTTCGCACATCCGTTACACCGTCAAGTACAACTACGAATGGCTCTCTGCCTTGCTCGTAAAGAAAGGGAATAATGTCTTCCAACCGCTGAAAACTTACAGGCGAAATAAAAGCGATGACACCTTGATGGTTTTTAGATGTCAATAGGTTTAATTTATCAAGTGGTACTTTTTGTATCGGTACTACTCGCCCTTCTAACGCGGCAATCAACGACCTTGACAACTCGTTGGTCATATCGCGCCGAATCATGATTTTTTCGATCTCCTTTCCTGCTTGCAACGCTTCAATCACTGCTCTAACTCCGAAAATCATCTCCTTTTCCGGTCGTCGTCTTTCTTTAAATTCTTTTCTCATCATTTGTTTTTCTTATCGATTCTAATCAATAAATACTTCCAAGATTTTAGCTTTTCCGTTAGGGCTTAAGGTCGGATATTTCATGCCGGCGGGAAGCATCACGGTTTCGCCTTTTTCGACCAACACATTTGCCGTTGCTCCGGATATTTCAAAGCTCCCTTCGAGACACATATAGACTACAAATGTTTCAGTCAGGTTATACGGTAACGTTAGTTTTTTGTCTAATTCCAATAGGTTTGTGGTAAAATAAGGGCATTTAACCAATTGAACCGTTTCGTTCAACACAGGAGTATAGACTTGCTTCGGATTTTTAGTGGCAGTGAAATCAATTGCCTCCAGCGCTAAATCGGTGTGAAGTTCACGCTCGTTCCCTTTATCATCTTTGCGATTGAAGTCATAAATTCGATAAGTCGCATCGCTGGATTCCTGAATCTCGGCAACGACAATACCTTTCCCTATAGCGTGCACCAATCCGGCAGGAATGAAAAATACGTCTCCTGCTTCAACAGGTACTTTTTGCATCAGTTCTTCAATTTTTCCGGTTTTTAACGCTTCAGCATACTGTTCTTTGGTCAAGTCTTCATTGAAGCCGACGATAAGTTCGGCTTTGGGTTCAGCATGCAAGACATACCACATCTCCGTTTTTCCGAGCGAATTGTGTTTTTTTCGGGCAGTCTCGTCATTCGGGTGTACCTGAATGGACAAATCATCTTCCGCGTGAATCAACTTAAAGAGCAACGGAAACGAATTTCCAAATCGTTGGAAAACACGTCTCCCCACCAACTGCTCTTTGTAGGTGTCGAGCAGTTCTTGAAGCGTTTTTCCCACTAAATAGCCGTTTGCTACAACGGAAACATCCGTAGGGTATCCGGAAAGTTCCCAGCTTTCACCGATATTGGGAAGTCCATCGGCATTTTTTCCGTATAGTTTTTCTAATTTATCGCCACCCCAGATTTTGTCTTTGACGATGGGTTGAAATTTTAAAGGGTACATAACTATATGACAGTTTAAATGAATCAAACAAAATCAGGCATCTAACCATTTTTCTTCGAACGCTTCATTATTTCTCGCAAATTTGGGTTTCACGCCCAAATTGTCGGCGGACGGTTTTATCGGAAAATTTAACATATCCCAGTCTTCCGGTTGTTGGAAATAGTCATAAGCGAGTCTATTCGCAGACCATTCCGTCCAAGTCTGCATGTGCTGTCGATTGGTCAAAGCATTTTTAGCACTTTTCAGACTATCAGCCGCTATGTGTTTCCAAAAAAGCCGAAATCCCCACTTGCGAAATTGCAGAATATGACCAAATTCATGGCGAATTAAGTCCAAATCATTCTCATGACCCTTTCCTACAAAAATTCCTAATCCGGGAATAGTAACCGCCGCACCGTTCTTAAATCGGTCAAATGGCAGTTTGAAAACTCTGACTCCTTCGAATGTATTCACCGGTCAATTTTTGTTGATATAAAAAATATCTTTTACCCAAAACAGAAAACAAAGGTAAGAAGAACACATCAAATACAGCTTTTAATTGAGTATAACAAAGTTAATAGTTTTTTCAAGATTAATTACATAAATGCCCCAACTATTGGATATAAAAAACGTGTGTATTTAGAAAGAGGTTTTTCTGGCATCAAATTTGAGATGCATATTTTCAATGCAAAAATACAATATATTATACGAATGAAAACAAAAAAATTCATCTTTACCGGAATTTTATCAATAATAGCTTTGTTTGTATTACCCTTTCACTCTACAGCTTCGGTTCCACCTTGGGCAAACGTAAATGGCTATAGTTCTAAAACTACCCACATTTTTTTACCGGATCAAAACATGTATTATGATCTAACAAAAGATGCGTATATCTACGAAGAAAATGGTCATTGGCTAACTGTCTCTACTATTCCGGAAAAATTTATCGACATCGATTTGAATAACGCCAAACAAATCGAAATTGAAATGAAGAGTGAAACTCCTTACACTAAAAACGTCGAACATAGAGAAGCGTTTAATAAGCATGTAAAAGCCGAACAGGACGCTTATTTGAAGGAACAAAAGCAAAAATTAGAAGAAGCAGAGAAAATGCAAAAAGAAGCAGAGAAAGCGCAAAAAAATACCGAGAAAGTTCAAAAAGAAATAGAAAAAGCAAACGAAGCTACTGAAAAGGCAACAGAGAAGGCGCAAAAAGCACAGGAAAAAATTGACAAACAAAACGAGGAAGCAGCTAAACGTGCCGAGAAAGCGCGATTAGAAGCCGAAAAAGCACAAAAAAGGATAGACGAAGCCAACGCTAAAGCACAACAACAAAAAGAAAAATCGGAAGAAAAAGCGGCTAAAGAAGCAGCCAAAGCGCAACAAAAAATAGATAAGGCTAATCAAACTGCTGAAAAAGCACGCTTAAAAGCTGAAAAGGAGACAGCTAAAGCACAAAAGAAAGCCGATATCGAAGCAGCTAAAGCACAAAAGCAGATTGATAAAGCAAGAAAAGATGCGGAGAAAGCGCAAAAGAAAGTTGCCAAAGATGCTCAGAAAATACGCAAGGACGCGGAGAAAGCGCAAAAAAAAGTTGAGAAAGCACAACGCGATGCCGAAAAGGCTAAACAAAAGCTAAGCTAATAAAAGAAATACAAGCATAAACCCCCAAACCTTAATAATGTTCTGTTTACATCCCCTTACAACAATCTGTTGTAAGGGGTTTTTATTTTCTTGTATCAACTTTTTGCCCAATGGCTCTCTCTGCTTTATGTTTATTTGATGACAACAACGCTAAATTTCATCCGGGTCGTTCTCTGAATTGAAGAGAGGTTGGGTAATTACAAAATATTATGTCGAGTTAAATTTTACTACGCAGTTACCTGCTCTATTTTGATAAATATTTTTGTGTTGTACGGAGCAGTACTGCCCCCGTCGGGAGAACCTGCATAGACAAGAACCGTATATTCCACTTTGGAAGTACTGTTGTCGATCCACGAGTAGCGTCTATACTCCGGTCCCGAGTTATCACCGTCCATGATGCCTTCGTTTCCCAAATAACCGTTATTTGAAGTTGATGATGTCTGCTCGTACCATGTGCTACCTGTATCTCTGTCACCTCCCCAAACCGCTGCCGGTATGGTAAAAATACCGGTTTCAGCGATAACGCCACCATAAACAGTACTGTAATTATAGTACAGTGTCTTTTCCGAACCTGTATTGTTGTATAATTGTACGTTTGGTCTTACCTTTGTGGTAGGCGTTGACGTATGAAACCACACTCTCACGGCATATTTCCCGTCGGGAGTGGAAAGTTTGAAGGCATGCCCCACTACACCGTTCGCGTCCGTATTCAAAGTGGCATATCCTACTGCCGCTACACTTTTAATATCGGCAGAAGTTTGGTTGAAAATAGTTGTAGAACAAGCTTGAGTTGAGGTCAAGAATGGAATCAAAGAAGTGGTTATTGGCAGTACCATATCGTTACTGTTAGTCGCTGTTCCGGTAACAGAAAACACCAATTCTCCTGCTCCGTATTCCAGTTTACCGGGGCGGAGCGTAAATGTAAGTCCGTTTACTGTGGTGGAAGTACCCGGACCGTAAGTCCCCCCGTTTCCATCGGTGTAGGTTATCTTAAGGTTACCGGTAAACGCGGAGTCTTTTTTATACGCTGATGGCGAGAGCACGGCTGTTGAACATTCTAATGTGGCAATCTCGGGAGAAATGGAAGTCGAAGCTTCTATTGCTTTCCATTCTGTCCCATCCCAATACACATGACCTTTGAAAGCCAATCCTGCTTCTCCGGTATTGTACACGAAAAGTCCAGTAGCGGGGGATAAAATGGTTGTCTGATCAGTGGAACTTGTAAGAGCCACTTTAGGCGCAAGGATACCTTTATCGTTAACTTCAGACATATTGATGATAGCCGAGGCATCCATGTTACTTGTTCCAATACCCACACTTCCCATCTGGTAAATATCTTGAGTGATGTCAGTAGCTACCGTACCGGTGGTTACCGCGTACCAAGCTCCCTTTGATTCATCTGCAATTCGAATCCATTTTGCCCCATCGTTGAAGTAATATCCCGGACTTACATTATTTTTGGTTGTCGTGTTATATACCGCCATCCCTTTTACGTGAGCAGTAAGTGGCGATGCTAACTCTGTGGAGTTAAGTTCAACGCGAGGTAGTAGCAACCCCTTGGTAGAAGCTTCAGGATTAGCTGTATTTTTTAGATCCAACAGCGCATCGGCATCCGGTTCAACATTACTGCCAATGGTTACTTGAGCTTGAAGAGTCCACGAAAAGAGTATCCCTATTACAGAGAGGACAAAAAAGAGAATTGTTTTTTTTTTCATTTTTACAAAGATATTTTTTGGTTTTATAGTTTGTTTCGTTTTTGCTGCTATTCAATGTCTTTTATCCACAAAAGAATAGTTAATTTCGATTACATCGATTTCTCTATTCGCATAAAGTAAGAATCATCAATCTTCTTGCGAGTTTCTATGTAAAAAAAAGAACTGATGTTTGTAAAAACAACTATCTGATTTTCGTCTGCATAAGACATGACAATGAAGTAAGGATTTTTAATGTCCAACTCTCTTTTAAATAGGGAATGAGAAGATTGAACACCTTGTCATGCAATGAGCATCTTTATCGTTGAGCGAAACCCGATGATTGATGCTGCAAGAAGCGAGAAATTTATTTTCTTAGAATTTGTACTTGTAAATTTGACAAAACACAAAATCCACATCAGATATTTTGTCATTCTTACTAAATGATGCAATTGACTATGCCGGATAATTTTGGGGTAGTAAAAAATAGGACTATTCACGTTATCTCTATAAAAAAACTGACAACGGTTTGTACAAGCCTTTGTCAGATTATTTTATCCTGATTATCGATGACAATATAGTCCGGCAGAAAATCTTCTTTTTAATGTAACCCTTAAATTTAACTATTCCATCAAAACATTTGTTTTCTTTCGATTTCGTTTCATATAGTTGAAGTATATACATAAAAATCAAAGAAATACTGTACAATAAAATTCAGGTGCAAAAGTATAAAAAAGTGAATTTAATCTCAAAAAAATTAATATTATTTTAGGACTAAATACAATCGTAAACATTTATTTATTAAGTTTCACAAGACAAATCCTTTTTCCTGTGTTGTGATTACCTGTATTCAAAGTGAACGCTTCAATTGACTTGTTATATACTGATTTAATTAGAGACAAATAATAATTCTTTTAGATTATATACCTGTCATTGAGGTGGCTTGGGAATTCTGTGCCTGTTTTTATACCACAATGTCCGGCACAGATGATTGATCTTTACCGTACAATAGTCACTATTTAGTTATACTTGACATATACTTTACTAAGTCGTATTAAACTTAACGTAAGTTCATGACTTTATGCTACAAAGCAAATCAAAAGGCCGTATTTCGCTTCTTACTCCGCCATCTGTACATCTTCACAAAGATGATTATAGCGATAATTACAAAAATAGTAGCCACAATAATCGGAATAAAAAGAACCGCGACCGACGAGCCCAGCGCGGCAACATTTTCACCGGTTGAAACTACAGGATTGGCTGTTCCGGCAGTAAACTTGGCAGACGAAAGTCTTGAAAGCACGCTACCGCCTTGCATAGTAGCAGCCGCACCACCACCTACAACGAATCCCATAATCCATTTCAACAATTCATTATCAACAGGAAGAGTAGAAGTCATCAACAACGTTCCCGCGGCAACCGCCAAAGGCGTAGTAACGGTATCCAACAAGTTATCAACCAATGGAATATAATAAGCCAGCACTTCAACGACAGCAGCAACACCAAAAGTAAGCATAGCGGGTAAGCTTCCAATCCACTGAAAACTTTCGGACACAGGAATAATATTGAAATGAGTAGCAATACCGGCAACCAACATGGGTATAAAAACTCGAAAGCCTACGCTGGCACTTAATCCAATTCCTAATGCTACGGCTGTAATTATTTCTGCGTTCATCATCATACAAAGATATATGTTCTTTCGTAAAGAATGAATAAATTAACTCCGGAAATTATTTAATAGAAGCAACCTTTTTCGATGTGGGATGTTTATAGGCAAGTAAAACAAAACACTTATCATTAATCCGTAGCGTTTTCAACTCGTAACAAAGTTCGATATAGACGTATTTCAATAAAATTCATCAACACGAAGTCTGTTTATTTTACATTTTTGCTATTTTTGTACCTTGATAAACTCGCAACTCACGCTATCCAACATGAGACAATCATTCTACGTATTTCTTTTATGCATTGCAGGTACATGCTTCTATCCAACAGACACATTCGCGCAGCGTTACACCATAAACGGCTTCATCACAGATGAAACAAACGGAGAAACCTTAATCAGCGCGTCTGTTTTTGACGAAATATCCCAAAAAGGAACAGTATCCAACAATTTCGGACATTACTCCATTACATTGCCTGCCGGAGATGTAGCGCTGACCTACAACTATGTAGGATTTACACCGGAAAGGGTTAATTTTTCACTCCACAAGGATACGGTAATCAACATCCGGTTGAGTTCCAGCATTTCGTTGAAAGAAGTAACCGTCATTGGGCGAAGAAGTGAATTAGGCGTACAAGGATCACAGATGAGTGCCATTGAAGTACCGATAGAACAAATAAAAAACATCCCTACCCTACTCGGTGAAAACGACTTAATCAAAGCCTTGCAACTGCTACCGGGTGTTCAGTCCGGGACCGAAGGTTCGGCGGGATTATACGTTCGCGGCGGGGGACCTGACCAAAATTTGATGTTGCTGGATGGAATTCCCATGTACAATGTCAATCACATGTTCGGATTTTTCTCTGCTTTCAATACCGACGCGGTAAAAAATGTAACACTGTACAAAGGAAGTTTTCCCGCCCGATTTGGCGGCAGACTTTCTTCGGTTGTTGATGTACGGATGAAAGACGGCGATGATAAAAATTATCATGGGAATGTAAGTGTTGGTGTAATTTCATCGAAGATTAATGTTGAAGGTCCCATTGTCCGAGAAAAGACCACTTTTAATCTTTCGGCGAGAAGAACCTACATCGATATATTGACGCAACCTTTTATTCGCTATTATTCGGAACAAGAAACAGGAAATCCTATTATCGGAGGCTACTATTTTTACGACCTGAATGCCAAATTCACGCACAAGTTCTCTGACAAAGATAAACTTTATCTCAGCGCTTACCTTGGCGATGATGCCGTATATACAAAATTCAGAACCGGCGACTCGGATACGCCGGACAAGGCATCGAGCGAATGGATGAAAATGAATTGGGACTGGGGAAACGCCATCGTCGCGCTACGATGGAACCACCTGTTGACCAATAAACTGTTTATGAACACCACAGCAGCTTACACACGTTACCGTTCGCACATGGACGTAGGATATGTTTCGAATTACGAAGATAGGACAAGCGATCCGGTTTATGAGACGGAAGAAGAATTCAAAGTGGGGTATCGATCCGGCATTGAAGATTATTCCTTAAAAGTAGATTTCGACTACTCACCCAACACCTTTCATGATGTGAAATTCGGAACAAATTACACCTATCACACATTCAGACCGGACGTTTCAAGTTTATACTTGAGTTCAAACGATTCGAGAGACCCAATACAGTTAGATACCATAATCGGTGGCAGTAATATCTACGCGCATGAGACAATGACCTATGTCGAGGATAATATCACAGCGACAGACTGGTTGAAAGCGAACATGGGCATCCATTTCTCAACATTTCATGTCGGGGGTAAAAATTACTTTTCGTTAGAACCCCGATTGGGACTTCGCGTGTTGGTTAACGACAAACTTTCGTTCAAAGCCGGATACGCGCGTATGTCGCAATACATTCACATGCTCTCCAACAACAGCATCAGTTTACCAACCGACCTTTGGGTTCCCGCCACTCGAAATATTGAACCGATGAAATCTCACCAGTATGCCGTCGGGGCTTTTTACAACTTGAACGATATTTTGGATTTCTCCCTTGAAGGCTATTACAAGACGATGGACAATCTGATTGAATACAAGGACGGAGCTACTTTCATGGGAAGTTCGTCCGGATGGGAAGAAAAAGTAGTGATGGGCAAAGGTTGGTCGTATGGAGTTGAATTTTTAGCTCAACGCTCTTTTGGCAATACCACCGGATGGCTTGGGTACACGTGGTCTAAAACAGAACGGTTATTTGACCGACCGGGTCAAGAGCTGAATTTCGGACGTATTTTTCCCGCGAAATACGACCGCCGACACGATCTCAGCCTTACCATCATGCACAAATTTTCAGACCGGATTGACATTTCTGCCAATTGGGTCTATGCGACCGGCAATACCGCTACATTGGGCTTACAAAAATACCAAGCACCGGAAGTTCCGTCTTCGAATTTGTACTACAGAAATCAATTGACACATTACAGTTCAAGGAACAATTACCGCTACGCGGA
Source organism: Paludibacteraceae bacterium (assembly GCA_047973025.1). Lineage (GTDB taxonomy): Bacteria > Bacteroidota > Bacteroidia > Bacteroidales > Paludibacteraceae > UPXZ01. The sequence goes on along the minus strand of JBKEBE010000012.1, from coordinate 8,371 downwards.
TTATCACCGGATGGATGTGGGTGTAAATTTTCACAAAAAGAAAAAGCGAGGAATCCGCACGTGGAACATAAGTGTTTATAACGCTTATAATCAGAAAAATCCGTTTATGGTTTACCAATCTTACGATGGATACTACGATAAAAACGAGCAAACCTACAAAGAAAAGAGCGTTTTGAAACAAGTAACGCTATTCCCGATTATACCTTCAGTCAGTTATAGCTTTAAATTTTAATCGAAGAACCAACAAATTTAAACAAACTCAGGCATGAAAAAAATAATCTATACGCTGCTTACGGGATTCATGTTATTAAGCTGTGAAAAAACGATTGATTTCAAGGAAGAAATAACAGATCCGCTACTCGTTGTCAGCAGTTTTATAACTCCTGATTCTACAATCAAAGCTCATGTAAGCTTGTCAAAATTCTTTCTGTATGATGATGATAACTACTACAATTCTTTTAAATCAGTTGATAATGCCGAATTTAGTTTTTCTGTTAATGGAATCGAGAAAGGCAAACTTATCGCGTTAGGAAATGGTTATTATCAATCGAACTATAAACCGGCTGTTGGTGAACAAATAAAAATTGACGTAAAATCAAATGGATATACCACCGTATTTTCCACGGCTGAGATTCCGGGAAAGCCTTCAATTATACAGGTTGATACGACGACAAGCATTGAAAAATATTATGATTATTACACGGTTTATGACCAAGAAAATAATCTCACTTACGATACGGTTGGAGAAACTACTCGGAAAAAAATTTACTTTAAAATTAAGTTTAAAGACAACGGCGAGCAAAAAGATTACTACCGATTTGTTGTTCTCAAGAGAAGTTATAGTACAAAACAACCAACATACGGAGGAGGTACTATTGATGTGGAAGAATACCTACTGAATGAAGTATACCTCACTCATTTTGACGATATAATTTTTGGAAATCAGACAAACAACACTAATGGATGGTTTGATGACTCATCAAGTAGCGAGTATAGTTTCGACACTTTCTCCGATGATTTCATCAACGGCAAAGAATATAATTTGACTTTTTCAGATTACTTAAATAGAGACTATACAGGATATGATGATGCGTATGGATATTCCTTCATTGACGTAACCCGAGCAGAATACCACATTTACCTTCAATCCATATCTTCGGATTACTATTTATATTCAAAATCGTATGCCGCAGCAAATTCTGTCGAAGATAATCCATTCACGGAACCGGTTCAGATTCATTCCAACATCAAAAACGGCATTGGAATCTTTGGGAGTTACACGTCTTCAGACGTTTGGATGATAAAAGTTAAGAATTAATTCTTTCGTAGTTTTTTTTGAAAAATTTCAAAGAGAATTTTTGGTCTATACATAGCTGGTTCGTTCATTCCTGATTATATCATACAGTAAACTTTTAAAGCGTTAGGAACGTTAAAATAATATTCAAATTTTACACTAATTATTATGGTACTTGATATCGAAAAATTTTTGGTAAAACAAGGCGGCAAAGTCAATTTGAAAGATTATGACCCGGGCTACTGCGGTGGACTGAATAAAAAACAAGGAAAGGAAGAGCTTGCGCGCAACATTGTTGAATTAGCCGAATTTCAAGAAAAATTCTGGGCGGACGACCGCTATTCCATGCTCATCGTATTGCAAGCGCGAGACGCAGCAGGAAAAGACAGTGCCATAAAACACGTGATGTCCGGACTGAATCCGCAGAGTTGCCGTGTACACAGTTACAAGACTCCTTCCCGTGAAGAATTGGATCACAACTACCTTTGGCGCCATTTCAGGGATCTACCGGAGCGAGGTGCTATCGGGATTTTCAATCGCTCGCATTATGAAAATGTGCTGGCTACAAAAGTTAACCCACAGTTCCTATTGAATGAAAAACTACCCGAAATCAACGCGCCTGAAAAAGCGGATAAAACATTCTGGAACAACCGATACGAGCAGATTAATAATTTCGAAAAACACCTCTTCCAGAATGGATGCCGCATTATCAAAATTTATTTGAATGTTTCGAAAGAAGAACAAAAACAACGGTTTCTCGATCGGCTCAATCAAGAAGATAAAAATTGGAAATTTAGTTCTTCGGATTTAGAAGCTCGCGCGCAATGGGAAGAATACGACAAAGCCTACGAAGAGATGCTGGAAAAGACATCTACCGACTATGCTCCATGGTATGTAGTACCGGCAGATAAGAAATATTTCACACGTGTGGCGATTGGCGAAATTATCGTTGACCATTTCAAACAATTGGATCTTCGGTACCCCGGTCCGGAATCTGCCGAACAACTGGCTAAGGCGAAACAGACGTTGATGAATGAAAAGTAAATCATAAGACTCTAATAAGATTGGACAATGAATAGAACTACTTTGACAAGTATAGTATCCGGAATTCTTAGTACGAAAAATACCTCGGGGCAATGCAAAGTCAAAGTGCTACAAAAATCAGGGGTTACAAAAAAAACAGTAACAAGCATACTCTCTTGCTACTGTTTGATAAACTAATGCTTCTTTTCAAATAAGCCGAACAGGTAAAGTCCGTCTAAATTCAAAAATCGCGTCTACAATCCTTTTTCGGACAGATATCTTTCAGATTCGATAGCCGCCATACAACCGGTTCCGGCCGCAGTAACTGCTTGACGGTAGTGTGGGTCAGCCACATCGCCCGCGGCGAATACACCGGGGATATCTGTTCGTGGAGTACCGGGTACAACCTTGATATAGCCCACTTCATCTGTTTCCAAATACGGCTTAAAGATATCCGAATTGGGTCTATGACCGATTGCCAAGAAGAATCCGTCAATTTCAATCCGCACTTTTTCCTCGTCGGCTTTACCGCGACGTTTTACGAGATTGGCACCTTCCACTACCTTGTCTCCAAACAAACCTTCGGTTTCGTGTTCAAAAAGCACATCGATCTTCTTATTCTCCAAAACACGGTCTTGCATAATCTTGGACGCACGCATGTGGTCTTTGCGGACTATCAGATACACTTTTTCGGCAATATTGGAAAGGTAAATGGCTTCTTCCGCCGCCGTATCTCCCCCACCGACAACCGCTACTTTACGATTTCGATAGAAAAATCCGTCGCAGGTCGCACAGGCGGAAACTCCGGAACCGGAATACTTGGTTTCATCCGGAATACCTAAATATTTGGCTTCAGCACCGGTAGAAATAATTACCGTTTCAGCTTCGATTACTTTTTCTCCGTCTATCGTTACCTTGTGTGGTGTGTTGGAAAAATCAACTGCAGTAGCCATGCCGTAGCGAATATCCGCGCCAAATCTCTCGGCTTGTTTTTTCAGGTCTTCCATGATTTCGGGTCCGGTTTTCCCTTCCGGATAACCCGGAAAATTTTCCACTTCGGTAGTGGTCGTTAGTTGTCCCCCGGGTTGCATCCCTTCGTATAAAACCGGCGACAAATTAGCTCTCGAAGCATAGATAGCGGCAGTATAACCCGCAGGTCCGGAACCGATGATCAAACATCTTACTTTTTCGTTCATATCTTTCATTTATTTACAATTTACTTTTCGCAATTATTTTGGAAATCGTTATAAAACAGCAACTTACCAAACAAAAAAAACATTGTTCTTGACTTTTCAAAAACAATGTACAAAATTACTGTTTTTTAGCGGTTATCTCAAATCATTTATTTCTATATCCTTATAAATGGAACTGTTGAAGACAAATGTATTGGCATCCGTTTTTACGCCTGTCTTAAACTGAGCCAGTGCCAACGTACTTATCATCCCTTTTTTATCCACAAGCTGAATAGACATCGGATAGTAAGTGGTTTTACTGACTACAACTTGTATTTTGCGAATATCGGATGCTTTATCTTTCGGATTCAATTCTACCGTGTAGGCATTCTTCGCACTGTTGTTTCGAATAAATTTTGCGGTAGATTTAGCATTATACGCCTGTATCAACACCAAAGGATTAGTCTGCGCCAGTTCCTGCTCCGTAGGCGCGGTAATGGAAACTTCATTTACGGCAGGCATATACGCCCATTGTGTTTTTCCATCAAAATAAACATCCATTTCATTCGATTTGAATGTAAATTTGGCTCCCTGCATCAGGAAAGTTCCACCTATTTTGTGCAAATCGGACGAGCCGGATTCTTTTACGATTAATCCGAAATTTGTTTGGATAGAATTAGTTTTAAGCACGTTAACCATGCCGTTCATCACGTCGGATGCCGACTTTTGGGCATTTGCACCGAATACTGTCGCCAGAGTAATCAATAAGACGCTAAGGTAAAATATGGCTTTCTTCATTGTTAATTTTTAAATTGCTTTTCGGTTAAATTGCAACTTGTGTGCCAAATTCTCAGGATAAAAGACAGGTCTCGAAATTCAATATTTGCTATTCGGTTTTACCCAAAATAAACAACCCGAGTGCTCCGCAAATCATCATGGCGATTCCGACGTACACTAATCCGATCCAAGGGTCTTTGACTAATTCAAACTTGCTTACGTTGCTCCATTTGCCCATCCGCTCGTCGTAGCTAATCTGATAAATTTTCCATCCGTTGATTTTCAACGGTTTATTGACTTCAATAACAGCTTGCGTATTTTTTCCGTCTTTGGTGTATAGAGTTACGTCAGAAGCATAGCGTTTCGGCTCTCTGTCGGGCATTACCAAACTGACATCATCATTTAGTTTCAAGGCGTGGTATGGAAAAAGATAGCTACCACAACTTACCCAACCCGATTTTTTCAGGTTATCTTTTACGTTTTCGGCGATTACATAAACGGACGCGGCAGCTCCTTCGGAATGGAACTCTACAAACCGGACACTGTCTTTTCCTACGACCGGCGCGGAATTTTCAAGTGTTTTACGAACGCTGATTTTCCAATCGAGCAATGTCCCCGTAATCTGTTCATTTTCTACCGGGAGCGTAACCGGCTGCTTCTCGGGCAACGTTTTTCCGCTCTCATTATCTATCAGCATCAATTTTGGCTGATATTCGTCTATGGTAAATTCATTTAACTCGATAGCCAAATCCATTTCCATCATTTTACCGTTTTCGTCCGTAGCACGCCATTCGGGAGCTTCTTTGTTTACCACCATTTGCCAACGGTGCATATCCGCACTGCCTAACACGGCGGCAACCAATGTAACGAACAATCCGACATGATTCAAGACAAACGGTATGTCTTTTTTCCAACGAAACTGCTTTAATCTGCGCAATATTACCAAACCCAAAACGGTTACCATATATACAAATGTAAGCGCGAACGCCCACGATGAAAGCATATTCTTAAACCCTAAAAGACCCAATAAACCTGTATTGTCGGGTGCAGCGGATTGGCGTGTCAATCCCATCACGATGACCAACGCCAAAAATACGGCAATGGACGTAATGCTTGCTTCCATGCTTCCAAGCCATCGAATGACTTTATTTTTCGCGGAAAGAATGTGAAGAATTATTAAACCTAAAATGTAGATTACACCGGTAAAAATATTGAAAGGAAATTGTAAAAAACCGGCATCCAACGCTCCTACGCTTAGTTGCAATAAAATTCCTGTAAAGACCAATCCGGCTCCGATTGCGAATCCTTCTTTATATCCCCAAGGTTGTTTCCACATAATTTCTTAAAAAACGCCGTTAATATTAAAAATTCAGCCAAAGTTACAACACTTTGGCTGAAGGTTCAATTTTATAATTTACAAATTAATCTCAACTCTTTTTAGCAATAATCTTCCCTTCCGCCTTTGCTTTTTGCAACCATTGCGGAACGATTTCTTTCATGAATTTATCTTTGGCTTGACGTTCGGCATCCATGTCCAATCCGATGTAGCGTTGTGCTTTGGCTTTGGTGGATATGTCAGGCATGGGAACATCGCCGGTAAAGCCTAATTTGGCAAGTACTTTCGTATTTGCTAATCGTGCCTGCAAAGCTCTATCCAATCCGTGTCCGAGAATGCGTTGTATTTCCTGAGGCGCATGAAAGGAAGCTCCGTGTGACGCGACACCAAAATCCCAACGCCATTGCGCCTGACGAATCAAATCGAGTACCGGTTTCATTTGCGATTCGGTAGCTCCTTTTTCCCACGCGAATTTAGCTTCTATATGTGCTTTTGCTAATTCATTTTCCAAGCGATTACGGGCTTCAAAAACTTTTTCCTGACGTTCATACACATTCTGGCGTAAGGTTTCTTCACTCTCGCGATGGCAAACCAAGCAGGTGCGATCCATTTTTGCCAATGGGCTTTGAATATGGTGGTCGCTAAATTTCACACCGCCTTCGCTTTTATACGGCATGTGGCAATCGGCACAAGACACACCACGTTGTCCGTGAATACCCATTTGAGCTATCTCATAATCCGGATGTTGTGCTTTTATGATTGGCGTTTTACTCAAAGCGTGTGTATAATCAGAGAATTGCGCCTCATCGTAGTATTTTTCCATAGCTTCCGCTGTCATGCCATTATCCCACGGAAAAGTCAGGTATTTGCCTTCGCCTTTGAAATAGTATTCTACGTGGCACTGCGCGCAAACCAACGAACGCATTTCCTGATGGGTCGCTTTCGTAATGTCCTTACCCTGACGCTCAAATGCTTCGATAAGAGCCGGACGACTGATGTGAAGATTCATGTTTTCGGGTTCGTGACAGTCCGCGCAACCTATCGGATTAACAATTTCGGATCCGAAAGCGCCCCACTTCCGATGATAAAAACTATCGACACCAAGTTCCGCCATCATACGGGGTACATCGGGGCTTTTACAGGTCCAACAGGTAGCCGGTTGAGGTCCATCTTTGTCGGTCATTGGCGCGCCTGTACGCAATGTATGAACGACATCTTCAACAGCGTGCATATGTCCGCGCGGTGTCGAGTAATCTTTCGCGAACGCATAACCCGCCCATAAAATTACCATGTTCGGACGTTCTGCCAGTACATCAACAGCCTGACTGCCGTTATGTTTACTCTGAAAAGTGGTATCGGCAGTCTGCAACCATGTTTGATATTCGCGTGGATAATTTTCGGCGAAAACTTCGTTCCGGCTTTCAATTCCTTTGATTTCGGTCTTTTTATTGTTAAATACACTTGCTATTTCGGCTCTGCGGTTCAGTATAGACGAAGCTAACATCCCAAGTCCAAAAACAACGAGCATCGCTACAATAAATAGCCCCCACCCTTGCCAAGATTTTAATTTCTTTTCCATAAATATGTTGGTTGAATGATTTACTTGTTTTTTATTGTGTGTAATTAATTATTGAATCATTTTTTTGTCATGACTTTTTTTAACCAAGCGGGGACTTCCGATGTCGGATACGGAACAAGCGCGTTGGGTGTTGAAGACAAGCTGTTTTTACCACCGTGGGGGATATCCCGATGACAGTCCCAACACGCCATTCCTTTATTTTCTTCTATCATCTTGAAAGTTTGCGTTCCGGTTTTTACAAATTCGGTATTCAATTGGGTATGACACCGGATACAATTTTCCATAATTACCGCTTGACTTTCGGGAATGGCTTGAGGCGCTTGTGGTTCGTTGCCAAGCGTGAACACGGTAGCATGACGCAAACCGTCTTTGGCGTGAAAATAATATTCACGAAAAATATTGTCGTGAGGAACATGGCAATCGTTACATGTCGTATTTCTACTATGTGAGCTATGCTTCCAAGTAGCGTAGTAGGGACCCATAATATGACAGTTTACGCAAGTTTCCGGATTGTCTGAAGCGTAGCTCCAAGCCCGCGAAGCATATACGGTAAAGAAGCCCAAACCGCATATCACACCCAATGTAATCACGGCAAATATCTTCCGGCCACGGGTGGGTAAAATTTTGTCTATGATTTGATTTAGCTTCATAATCTTTGAGGGAGTATTCAAATTGTTAAATCTTTTTAAGATTCTTTAGACGTTGACAAAAATAGAAATTTAATTTCAAAAAAGAAGTATTGTAAACTATGTTTTACAACACCTGTCTTCTATTTGGAAGGATTCTTAACAATAAAACGAGAATCGTAAAGATTAAAAAACTTATAAATTCTATTTCAATAGACATTATATCATTTAGATTACTAAAGCGTTAGTATTCATTGTAATTCTGAAATTGTGTAGCCCGCAGGCAAGTACCATCACAGTATCTTCAAAAAATAACTTATGGCATCTATACCTGTCTTTCACTATCCGACATCGTTTTACACCTCCGATAGCGTGTTCTACGATGACTCTGAAAGAAGATATTTCTTTGTTCCGCTTTTTTTGTTCCGCTGTCAGTTCTTTTCCTTTGGGTTTCTTTACCGGCATAATTACATTCACGTTTTTTGGCAGATGCCCTAAAAAGCCCGTATCTTGCCATAAATTGGTGGAATGGGGCAAGTGTAGGGGTTGTTCGTCACATATTTT
>JBKEBE010000148.1:0-34949 GCA_047973025.1 Paludibacteraceae bacterium | reverse complement strand
TTTCGAAAAGGAGACGAGCTACGACTTCTTTACCCGTTCCGTTATCTCCGGTAATCATTACCCGAGCATCGGTGGGAGCTACTTTTTCAATCATTTCACGAACTCGCTCGATACCTTCGGATTCGCCAATCATCAGTTGTTTCGTTGCAATTCTTTTTTTTAAGATTTTGGATTCAGTTACTAAGTTGCCTTTATCAAGCGCATTTCGAACAGTAACAAGCATGCGGTTCAAGTCAATCGGTTTTTCGATAAAATCGAAGGCACCTTTTTTGATACATTCTACGGCCGTGTCAATGTTTCCGTGTCATGATATCATTACAATAGGAGTTTCCACATCATTCTGTTGAAGTTTTTCGAGTAGCTCTATAAAGTCTAATTCGGGCATCTTTATATCCGAAAAGATTAGATCAAATTCGTCGTTGAGTACGGTGTCCAATCCCACACGTCCATTTTCGGCGAGCACTATCTTGTGTTTTTCAAACTCCAGAATATCTTTCATCGTATTCCGGATGCTTCGTTCGTCGTCAATAACCAATATTTTTGCCATAGGTGTTTAGTCGTTTTTTTGTTTGAAAAGTTCTACATAGTCGGTAAACATGTATATCCTATTTCGTTGTGTTCCTGTAATTTCTTTTATGATATTCAATTCTTCCAACAAATTAAGCAGGCGGTACGCGGGTTTTAACGATTTGCCTATAATAGCACTTACTGTTTGAGCATCAAGAATAGGTCTTGTGTATAAATATTCTACTACTTTGTACGCGTCTCCGCTCCGATTGCCGATATTTTTCAATTTTCCATCCAGATTTTTTTGAAGTTGCAAAATATTATCCAATGTTTTGATACCATTAGAGGCTGTTTCAATTACTCCGGTAAGAAAAAAAATCAACCATTGGTTTATGTCGTTGTGTGTTCTTACTCGTGTAAGATTGTCATAGTAAGACATTCTGTTACACTCAAAAAAATCGGAGAGATATAAAATGGGGCGTTTCAAGATACCTTTATCGATGAGATATAGCGTTATAAGCAATCTTCCAACTCTTCCATTGCCATCTAAAAAGGGATGAATCGTTTCAAATTGATAATGTATCAGCGCTATTTTAAGCAAGTCGGGGAGCGGATTTAGCTCATCGTTTGCAAATTTTTCGATATCAGACATCAACTCATCAATAGAAGTGTGAACCGGCGGAACAAAGGTCGCGTCATTGATACTTGCTCCTCCTATCCAATTTTGGCTACCGCGGTATTCGCCGGGCAATTTTTGCTCGCCACGGACACCTTGCAGCAGAATTTTGTGAGTTTGTCTTATTAATCTGGATGAAAAAGGGAGAGAGTGAAGCATTTGAACGGCTTCGTTCATTGCCAAAATATAATTCTGTACTTCTTCCCAGCCGTTTCTTTTGTCAATTACGACATCTTCTTTCGTTAAAAAAGCGTCTTCAATATTTGTACGGGTTCCTTCTATTTTTGAAGATTGGGTCGCTTCTTTTGCTATGTGCATTTGGATAAACAAGTCAATATTTACATAGTTGGAATACATATCCAACCGTCCCAAGTTTCTATCAGCTTTGCTCAACAGATTCAGCACGTGCATTTTATCAACAATCCAATCCCTGTTGATAAATTCAGGCTGAAAACTTTTATAATAACTTTGGTTGATATAGTTACCCGCGTTAAACGTTTGCATAGCTTGGAGATGTTATGTCGCAAAATTAAGCAAAAAAAGTAAAACGATCGAATTGTTATTTTACTTTTTTGACGTAAAGGTAAAATAATTGGGTTGCTATTTTACTTTTTTCATGAAAAGGTAAAATAATTGAATTGCTATTTTACTCGTGGGTCAGGCAGATAAGATAACATTATAAATCAAAACCAATATCTTTTCGGAAATATTTTCCGTCAAAATCAATCAACTCCACGTTTTTATAGGAAATGGACAACGCTACATCTTTGTTTTCGCCATAAGAACTGACTGCAATCACGCGTCCGCCGTCAGTAAGGATTTTCCCGTCTTTTTCTGTTGTTCCTGCGTGAAAAACGATACTCTCTTTTATATTTCCCAATCCTGCGATTTCTTTTCCTTTTTCATAACTCTCGGGGTATCCACCGGATACAAGCATTACAGTCGTGGCAAACCGAGTATCAAAATCAACCGACTTTTCATTCAGATTGCCATGTGCCACCCCCTCGAAAAGATCTACGATGTCCGATTTTAACCGCAACATGACCACTTCTGTTTCCGGGTCGCCCATGCGTGCATTGTATTCGATTACAAAAGGTTCTTCGCCTACTTTTATTAGGCCGAAAAAGATAAACCCTCTGTAAAGGATATTTTCTTTTTGAAGCCCTTCAACGGTGGGTTTGATAACGCGTTCTTCCACTTTTTTCATAAAAGTTTCATCCGCAAAACGAACCGGCGAAACAGCACCCATTCCTCCGGTATTTAATCCGGTATCGCCTTTGCCAATACGCTTGTAATCTTTTGCTTCGGGTAGAATTTTATAGTTTTTTCCATCGGTAATTACGAATACGGAACATTCTATTCCGGAAAGAAACTCTTCAATAACGACTGTCTTACTTGCAGAACCAAATTTTCCACTAAGCATATTTTCCAATTCGAAAATGGCTTCATTCAGATCGTTGATAATCAGCACACCTTTTCCGGCGGCGAGTCCGTCAGCTTTCAGTACGTAGGGTGGTCTCAGTTCATCAAGGAATCGAACTCCTTCCTGCAAATTCACGGAAGTAACACTTTGGTAACGAGCCGTAGGAATACCGTATTTTTGCATGAATTTTTTGGAGAAGTCCTTGCTACCTTCTAATTGGGCACCTATTTTATTGGGTCCAACTACCGGAACGTGGTGTAATTTTTCATCTTGTTCAAAAAAATCGACAATGCCATTCACCAACGGGTCTTCGGGTCCAACGACCACCAAATCTATTCGATGGTTGATGACGGCTTTTTTTATGGATTCGAAGTCGTTTACTCCAATTGGTAGATTTGTTCCAACTTCAGATGTTCCCGCGTTACCGGGCGCAATAAAAAGGGTGTTGAGTTTCGGACTTTGAGCGATTTTCCACGCGAGCGCATGCTCGCGCCCTCCTGATCCGATAAGAAGAATATTCATCTTGACTTAAATTGCTTACTATTTGTTAAAATCGTTCATTTCTTCCGATAGGAAATGCTCCAATTGCTCCGGCTTGACATTGATGGTCAGTTTTCCGGCGATTGCCCATGAAATTTGTCCGGTTTCTTCGGAGATGATAACGGCAATCGCGTCGGATTGTTCGGTTACACCCAATGCAGAACGATGCCTTAACCCAAGTCGCTTGGGAATAGATTGATTGCTTGAGACGGGTAGAATGCAAGCCGCCGCTTTTAATCTCCTGCTCGAAATAACCAATGCTCCATCGTGCAAAGGGCTGTTTTTGAAAAAGATATTCTCAATTAACCGCGAACTGATGCGCGCGTCAATAGATTCGCCGGATTGGATGTAAAAATCGATTTCGTCGGTACGGGTTATAACGATTAATCCGCCTGTCGCTGTCTTTGCCATATTCCGACAAGCCAATACGACTTGAACGACATCGTAATCCGTTTTTGTCTCATCTGTGTCGTTATTTTTGAAAAATCGTTTGAAATAATTCAATATACCCCAATTTCTTCGAGAACCAAGCCTCGAGAAAAATCGCTTGATTTCGGGTTGAAAGAGTACAATCAGCGCGAAAGCTCCTACATTGATAATCCCGTCAAAAATACCGCCGAGTAATTCCATTTTGAACACACGGGATACCAGGAACCAGATGACAATAAATGTCATAATGCCGATAAATACATTGGCGGCACCGGATCGCTTCAGAAGTCTGTAAGCGCCAAATAGCAATATTGCCGTAAGGACGATGTCAATAACGTCTTTTAAGCTGATATTAAATCCCATCATAGTTTGCCGCGTTATTGATATTGTTTGTATTTTGAGTAAATTTTGATAACATCCAAAGCGGGTTTAACATCGTGGACACGCAGGATGTTTGCCCCATTCATCAATCCAAGCATATTCAAAGCATTCGTACCGTTCAGAGCTTCTTCAGGAGTAGTATCTAAAAGTTTGTATATCATTGATTTACGTGAAACTCCGCATAAAATGGGGAATCCTAATTCTTGAAAAATACGCATTTTTGCCAAAAGTTCGTAATTTTGATCCAATGTTTTGGCAAATCCAAATCCCGGATCGATTACCATATCTTTCACTCCCAGATGTACAAGTTGGGCAATTTTTCTTTCGAAATACTGCAAAATATCAGACATTAAATCATCATAATGTGTTAGTTGTTGCATGGTTTGGGGAGTTCCTCGCGTATGCGTAAGAATATACGGGATTTGCAAATCGGCTACTGTCTCAAACATAAAATTATCCGGCGATCCGCCACTTATATCGTTAATTATGTCTATGTCATACGCTTCAAAAGCCCATCGAGCCACCCCACTCCGAAAGGTATCCAAGGAGATGATCACATCAGGAAAATGCTCGCGGATAGTTTTTAAAGGTTCTTCGAGTCTTTTTATTTCTTCTCCTTCCGGAATATGCTTCGACGAAGGACGAGTAGAATAGGCTCCTATATCTATAATTGTAGCACCATCCGTTAAAGCCTTTTCGACAGCCTTCAGAACATCTTTGACCAAATGAAAACGGCTTAAACCATAAAATGAATCCGGTGTGATGTTGATTATTCCCATTACACAGGGTAATGACAGGTCAAGGAGTTTACCCTTTATAGTAAGTTGAAACGGAACAGAATCCATCAATCCAATGAAATATGTTTAGAAATTATTCGTTATATCGTATAGCAATGTACAAAAGTAAGAAAATAAACGCTTCAAATCGACCGATTTCGATAATTATTAAAAATTTAGTCCCAAAATATACGTTTTTGATTAAATTTGAGTTATATTAACGGTTTAGTGTGGGCTTTTAACATGCGGAAGAGCGTTTTCTTACCGAAACAATCCGCTTATCGAAAAATAAAATATTATACATCCATACGCATATGAAATTAACTAGTGTATTCAAAATAACGGGCGTCATTTTCACGTTGGTATTGACCGTGTCTTGTGCTCCCGGTAGTCAAAGGGGTGGCGCGCGACAAGCGCAAGCTCCCAAAGGGTCATCTGTATCTACTGCTACCGGATGGATTTATCAGAACGAAAATTTTTCGGGTGGAACCGGATACGCGTCGGCGGGATTTGCCGCGCAGGAAAATTTTAAGCCACAGATACCTACCGGAATGGTGGTCGTGGAAGGTGGAACGTTCATGATGGGCGAAAAATCCGATTTGATTACCGCGCAGCGAAATAATTTATCCCGACGTGTAACCGTGGGGTCGTTCTACATGGATCAATACGAAGTCAGCAATCTGATGTGGCGGGAATATACCCATTGGATGGAAGTCGTGTTTGGAGAGACAGCTCCGCGTCTTGTAGAGAAGACAAAACCAAATGTGGACAAGTCGGCTGATCCGCTTACCTATAACGAACCCTATTTCGACCGCTATTATTCCCATCCGGCGTTTAACAACTATCCTGTTGTCGGGGTAACGTGGGAACAAGCGATGGATTACTGCCAATGGCGTACAGATCGACTAAACGAACTTGTTCTCGTACGTGCCGGGGTGTTGGCGCCACCTGATTTCTCGTACATCCAAGAACAGACCAGTAGCGACTCGATTGCTTACAACTTTGTGTTTAATACAGAAAAATATTTATTAAATCGCTCGTACAATCCTCCGATGGGATCAAAGCCACTACAAGGAGTCAATGGTACATTACGTAAAGCACAAATGGGTGATGGACTGATGTTTCCAAATTTCAGACTGCCTACTGAAGCTGAGTGGGAATTTGCAGCCTATGGACTTAGAGCCGATAAAAACGGATTGGTCGCTGAAGGCAGAATGTACCCTTGGACAGGGGATCGGTTGCGTGTAACAAAGGATGGGAAAACAAAAGGACAGATGCAAGCCAACTTTGTTCGTGGACGAGGGGATATGATGGGGACTGCGGGTGACCTCAACGACCGCTACACAACGACGGCGCCCGGCGATGCGTATCCTCCGAATGATTTCGGGCTTTACAACATGGCAGGCAATGTAAACGAATGGGTACTTGATGTATATCGTTCCACATCTCATCAAGAAGTTGCCGATTACAATCCCTACCGAGGCAATCAAGGATACACCTATCTAGCAGAATCACAGGGAGAAAATGGAGCTTATCAATTGAAAATCGATTCGCTGGGACGAATTGCCCGCGTTGTATTACCGGAAGACGATATGCGAGGCTATGGAGGTGGGACTAACCAAATTGGTACAGATTTTCAGCTTTATACCGATCCGGAAGGCATGTCTGCCTTGCGCAATAGCTCCCAATTAGACCCTACTGATGTTCTTGTCCCCAAGGTAACAAACAAAACACGCGTCTATAAAGGCGGATCGTGGAAAGACCGTTCGTACTGGATTAATCCCGCAACCCGGCGTTATTTAGATCAGGATAAATCCGCCAACGACATCGGTTTCCGTTGTGCAATGACAATGCTCGGGAGTATTGACAATCAACCGATTCAGAAAAAAGAATCCGGCAAAAGAAAATAATAGAGCTACCCATTGCACCCGGTACAAAGCATCCATCGTTCGACGGGTGCTTTTTTTGTTGCATTTATTTTATTTTTAATGAATTAAATGTATTATTTTTGTAGCAAAATAACTTATTTGGATTTTATATGCAGAGAACAAAAATTGTTGACGCGCTGAAGAGTTCAGCGTTTGGGACTGAGGTAAATATTAAGGGCTGGGTGCGGACCCGCCGCGGGAACAAAAGTATCAGTTTTATCGCGTTGAACGACGGTTCAACCATTCATAACATTCAGGTTGTCGTTGATTTGTCGCGATTCGATGAAGAAAAGCTCAAACCGGTAACCACCGGTGCTTGCTTGAGTGTTAACGGAAAATTGGTCGAATCCCAGGGGAAAGGACAAACAGTAGAAGTACAGGCGGATGATATTTTGATATATGGAGGTGCCGATCCGGAAACCTATCCGTTGCAGAAGAAAGGTCATACGTTAGAGTTTTTAAGAGAGATTGCTCATTTACGTCCACGTACGAACACGTTTGGAGCTATATTCCGTATTCGGCACCACATGGCGATTGCTATTCATCAGTTCTTTCACGATCGGGGTTTTTTCTATTTTCATACGCCCATTATTACAGCTTCAGACGCGGAAGGAGCCGGACAGATGTTTCAGGTAACGACCATGAACTTGGGTAACATAAAAAAAACTCAAACCGGAGGAATTGATTTCTCGGAAGATTTTTTTGGCAAACCGGCTAATCTTACCGTCTCCGGTCAGCTTGAAGGAGAGCTTGCCGCGATGGCATTGGGCGCTATTTATACGTTTGGACCTACATTTCGTGCCGAAAATTCCAATACGCCACGTCATTTATCCGAATTCTGGATGATTGAACCCGAAGTAGCCTTCAATGAGATAGAAGAAAATATGCAGTTGGCTCAAGATTTCATTCAGTACTGCGTGCAGTGGGCTTTGGATAATTGCGAAGACGATCTGAAATTTCTAAATGAAATGTATGACAAAGAACTTATCGAACGATTGAAGTTTGTTGTAGAAAATGATTTTGTGCGTTTGAGCTATACGGAAGGAGTAAGAATCTTGGAAGAAGCCGTTGCCGGAGGACAAAAATTTGAATATCGCGTAGGTTGGGGAACAGATTTACAGTCGGAACACGAGCGTTACTTGGTTGAAAAACATTTCAAGAAACCGGTAATCCTGACCGACTATCCGCAAGAAATAAAAGCATTCTACATGAAACTCAACGATGACGGAAAAACGGTTCGTGCCATGGACGTGCTTTTCCCGAAGATTGGTGAAATTATCGGTGGTTCGCAACGTGAAGAAGATTTTGAGAAATTACGAACTCGCGCCACCGGAATGGGTGTTCCCGAAAAAGATATCTGGTGGTACTTGGATACGCGTCGTTTTGGTACTGCTCCACACTCCGGATTTGGACTCGGATTTGAACGCTTATTGCTCTTTGTTACCGGGATGGGTAATATTCGGGACGTGATACCTTTTCCGAGAACACCTAATAACGCCGAATTTTAATTAAACACATCCATTAAGGTCTTAATGTGATGCAAATTTGGATTACAAGATTGCAGCAACCAAATGAGTGATTTCCAAGAATGAAGGAAGACATTGTTAATGAGTATTTTATTCCGAAAACAAACGGACATTGAATAAATAATAATCGAATGGAAAACATCAAAGTTAAAGAATTGGACAATGTAGTTGTGCTGTTTGCCGGCGACTCCGGCGATGGGATGCAGCTGACCGGCACATTGTTTTCAAATGTTTCAGCCTTGATTGGCAATGAAATTTCTACATTTCCCGACTATCCGGCAGAAATACGAGCACCTCAAGGTACTCTGGGCGGTGTGTCTGGTTTTCAGGTGCATATCGGCTCCGGTAAAGTTTATACACCGGGCGATGACGCGGATGTGTTTGTCTGTATGAATCCGGCAGCGCTCAAAGTGAAGAGCAAGAAAGTAAAAAAAAGGGGGGTAATCATCTACGACGAAGACAGTTTTGAGCAAAGTGATTTGACGAAAGCCGGTTTTGCTACCGACAATCCTTTTACAGAATTAGCTATTTCTGAGACGATAACGCTCATTCCGGCTAATTTAACTAAGCTAACGCGGAGTAGTCTGGAAGATTTCGGAATGGATGGAAAAAGCGTTTTGCGTAGCAAGAACATGTTTGCCTTGGGGTTAATTTGCTGGCTCTTTAATCGTCCAATAGACAAAGCCGAATATTTTATTCAAAATAAATTTAAGAAAAAACCGACACTTCTCGATGCAAATATCAAAGTGCTGAATGATGGATACAACTACGGAAACAACCTACACCTGAGTATTCCCACCTACACCATCGAACGTTCGGATGAAACGCAACATGGAAAATACACCAGTATTTCCGGCAATACGGCAGCAGCTTATGGTTTGATTGCAGCAGCTGAAAAAGCCGGACTTCAGCTTTTTTTGGGCAGCTACCCTATTACGCCGGCTTCCGATATTATGCAGGAGTTAGCGCTTCGTCGAGACCTGGGTGTAAAAGTGATGCAGTGCGAAGATGAAATAGCCGGAATATCTACTGCTATCGGAGCTGCATTTGCCGGAAGCCTTGCCGCAACGAACACGTCCGGTCCCGGTTTAGCTTTAAAGTCAGAAGCCATCGGTTTGGCTGTGATGGCTGAGCTTCCGCTCGTTATCATTGACGTTATGCGAAGCGGACCGTCAACCGGAATGCCAACCAAAACCGAGCAAACAGACTTGATGCAGGCACTCTACGGACGCAATGGCGAATCTCCCTGCGTGGTCATGGCACCCGGAACTCCGGATGATTGCTTTCATTATACCTATATGGCTTCTAAAATTGCTCTGGAGCATATGACACCGGTAATCGTTCTTTCAGACGCGTTTCTTGGGAACGGTACTTCTCTTTGGAAATTACCTAAATTGGCTGATTTACCTGAAATTAAGCCGAACTACGTCCCCGACGATTTTGAAGACTACAACGCTACTTCCCGGGATGAAAAAACAAAAGTCCGCTATTGGGCAATACCCGGTACAGAAGGGTTGGAGCATCGGAACGGTGGTTTGGAAAAGGATTACTACAAAGCGGGAATATCTACAGATCCGATCAATCATCAGAAAATGGTGGATACGCGCGCTTTGAAAATCCAAAACGTAAACATGCACATTCCGGAATTGGAAATTTTCGGAAAAGAAAATGCCGATTTACTTGTTGTCGGTTGGGGTGGAACGCGCGGACACTTGATGAGTGCCGTTACTGCTATGAATGCAAAGGGGTATAACGTCGCGCTCGCTCATTTCAACTATATCAATCCGCTTCCGAGAAACACGTCCGACTTGTTGAGAAAATTCAAAAAAATAGTTGTCTGTGAGTTGAACAACGGACAATTTGTCGATTTTCTCCGAGCAAGGGTTCCGTCGGTAACCTATTTGCAATACAACAAGGTGCAGGGTCAACCTTTTACTGAGTCGGAATTGGAAGAACATTTTGAGAAAATTCTCTCTTAACTATTTAATATCAAAATACGATGGAAGCAGTAAAACAATATACAGCAAAAGATTTCAAAAGCGACAACGTAGTTCGTTGGTGTCCGGGATGTGGCGATTACGCCATTATCAGTGCTTTGCAGAAAGTAATGTCCGAAATGGCTATTCCGCCACACGAGACTGCGGTAATTTCCGGAATAGGTTGTTCATCCCGTCTGCCGTATTATTTAACGAGCTATGGTTTTCATACCATTCACGGACGTGGTGCGGCGGTTGCCACGGGAGTGAAAGTCGCGAACCCGAATCTTGCCGTTTGGCAAATTACCGGCGACGGCGACTGCTTGGCAATCGGTGGGAATCACTTCATTCACAGTGTGAGAAGAAATATTGACATTAATGTTCTCTTGATTAACAATCAGATTTACGGCTTGACGAAAGGACAGTTTTCACCGACCTCACTGAAAGGGAAAATTACCAAATCATCGCCGTATGGAACGATTGAAGAACCCTTCCGTCCGGCAGAATTAGTCTTCGGTGCGCGGGGCAATTTCTTCGGACGCTTGCTGGATGTGGATTTGAAAAACGCGCAACAAGTAATGCTTGCCGCCGCAAAACACAAAGGAACTGCAGTAATCGAATGTATGGTAAACTGTATCATTTTCAACGATGGAGCTCACGCCGCCGTAGGCGAAAGAGCTAATCGCGCCAATAATATGCTGTTTCTTGAACACGGGAAACCCTTAATTTATGGTGTAAATAACGACAAAGGAATCGTGCTGGAGCATGGACGGTTGAAAGCGGTAACTATTGGTGAAAATGGAGTTACGGAAGACGATGTCTTAATCCACAATGCCCAAAACCCCAACCCGACCATGCATTGGGAATTGGCGATGATGCAGGGACCCGACTTCCCAATCACAGTAGGCGTCATCCGCGATGTTCAGGCTGAAACTTACAACGATGCCATGGATAATCAAATTGACGAAGTCCGTAAAAAATCAAGTATCACATGTTTTGATGATTTAGTAGATAGCTTGGAGCAATGGGAAATATGATCGCGGGATGATTTCAGCTAAATATAAAACCGATATTCGTTCCTTCGAATATCGGTTTTTTACGGTAGTCGAATACCTTAAGATACGGATTAAGCGAATTTCACTTCTTTAAAATAGTATTCCTTCCTTTTTCCCGTATCTGTTTCCAAGATTAACTTTCCATCGGATTCTACTTGTTGTATTGTAGCCGAAAACAGTTCTTTCGATTCCGCGTCTATATACGGATGAAAGCCGTCTTTGCGATACAAATTGTCGTGGTAAAGTCGTCGAATCTTATCGGTATCCATTTCTCGATACAATGCCATCAGCGTGTCGTAGATTTTACGAAGAATTTCTTCGCGGTTGCATTCTTTTCCGATTATTTGTCTAAGCGAAATCGGATTTGGCGCATCACTTTCGAAAACTTCCTGATTGACATTTAACCCAATTCCAATGATACATTTTCCAATCGTATCGCGCATAAGTGAGTTCTCAATCAAGATACCACAAATTTTCTGATCTCTCCAATAAATATCGTTCGCCCATTTTATGGCAATTTCTTCGCAATAGCTGTATAGTACTTCCTTAACTGCCAGACAAGTGAGTTGAGAAAGGATGAACTGCTGCTGTATCTTTAGGGTTTTAGGATACAATAAGACGCTGAATAACAGATTTTTACCGTCTTCACTTTCCCAATGATTCCCATGTTGTCCTTTACCTGCTGTCTGAAAATCGGTGTGTACCAAAAAGCCTTCATCCAATTTCTCATTTAAACTTAATTCTTTGAGAAAATTATTGGTTGACGTGGTTTTCTTGATATAAAAACGTTTTTGCATTATTTTGAAACTCGGATTAAAAATTCTTCCATTTTTTTTGTTGTCGGCGAAGTCCTAACTGAGTTTGGATTGTTGACAAGAATAGCGAATACAAGTTGTTTTTCGCCGGTATCGATGTACCCTGCATAAGACTTTACGCGGCTGATGGTGCCGCTTTTGGCTTGCACTTTCCCATCAAGTAACGTGCCTTTTAGAAAATTCTTTAAAGTGCCCGATTTACCGGATACGGACAATGACGCTCGAAAATAGCTGTTGTTCTTCGATTTGTCCATGTAGCTGAGCAGGCTCACGAAGAAGTTTGCCGAAACTGCGTTTACCGGCGAAAGTCCGGACCCATCCTGCATAAAAAGTTCATCTACGGGTAATCCTTTTGATTGCCAGAAAGATTTGATTTTCTGAATGGCATTTTCACTTGTAGCAGGTTTTCCTCTCTGTAAGGCGATGTGTCGAAAAAGATGTTCGGCGTACAGATTGTTGCTGGCGTGGTTAATTTCTTTAATAATCTCACTTAGTTTTGGCGAAAGATGCGTGTATAGTAGAGTTCGATTGCGTGACTTAACTTCGTCGGTAGCATTTCCTGAAATAGCAATTCCGTTTGATTTCAATTTCCAAGCAAAATCGCGCGCCAAAATTAATCCGGGTTTCGGCATGTCTCCTTTGATTTTGAAACTGGACCTGTTTGCCGGAATTTCACCGTAAATAAATCGTTCGTTTTGGAACGGAGCTCCATAAAAATAGGCGCTGTCAAATCGTATTCTCGTACTTTTCAGGTAATTGTTGAAAGATAGCTCCGGGATGTTTGGGGTAATGTCGATTATTTCCGGCGTGGTCCCCACGGCACCTGATTTCAACTCCATTTCGAAGGTATTGTCCTTGTACGAAATACCATAGGCTCCCGCGGCGTAGTAATTTCCCAGGTCTTCCCAAGTCCATCTCGGATTAATCCCTTCTGTGTCATAAGCGGAAGCATCCGCGATGATGTCTCCATCGATTTGTTTGATGCCTGCATTTCGTACAGCTTGAACCCAGTCATTCAAGAAATAGATATTTCCCAATTTAGATGACCCCAGCGTAGGATCGCCACTTCCGTAAATGTATAAATTACCGGTTAATACGCCATCGGGACTAATTGTGCCATCCGTTTCCAACGTCGTTTTGAATTGGTAGTCAGCACCGAGCAATTCCAAAGCGGTCGCGGTTGTAATCAGTTTTAGCGTTGAAGCGGGAATAGCCGCATTTCCGGCACGGTGGCTGTGAATCGTTTTCCCTGTTTTCAGCTCTTTGACTAAAATACTGATATTAGCACCACGGTGCAGGTCGTTGTTGTTAAAGTCATAAATGGGATTTTGCGATATAGCGACAAAATTCAGTATTAACGCGCAGGTAATCAGGGCATTTTTTTTCATTTCGGTTGGTGGTTTCTAATACTGTTTATTGTTAAAATTTTGAGAAATACTGTTTGTCAGATGAGTGTATGAGCAGTAGTGGTTTGCGCGGTGCTTTCCTCTCAAAATTCGATAAAGCTCGAGCGGCTTGTAAACTTTCAAATTCGCACTTCCTCCGCTATTTCTAATACATAATGTTAAGCGTGTGCTGTTTTTAGTTTTTGTTTCAGTATTTTTTCCTGTTTTTAGTGTGCATTCCCATGTTTTGGAAAAACAAAATCGGACTTGCCATATAATTTGAAGTTTCTGCGCCACCCAGGAATTTGGGTCTCCTTAAAAGACTGAATTAATTTGAGTTCGGTAGATTTATTGCCAGAGCTGTTTACTTTCGGCATTATTTCACTGCGCTATCCTTTTGTAAAAGCTTCAGCCATTGCGTTTTGTAATACTTATCCAAGAGCTGTCAAATCCTAATGCTTTCAGAATTTCTTCTTTGTCTAATGTTTCTGGGTGTTTGATTTTAATAATCAAACTTTTTTCGGGTATGTCTTCAATAATGGTAAATTGCGAACCGTGAGGTTGCCAAGTAAAACGGTGTTTGCTTGTTGATTTTTCAAACCCCCGTAAATTCCCGTTATTATTCCATTCCCACGTGAAAAGTTCAGGGTCATAGCGGATTGTATCAAATTCAAATACAACAACTTCGCTTAAATCATTTGATTTGACTAAGACGACCGTTCTTAAATTTTGAAATTTTTCTCGTACAGCCGAAACTCTTTCGTTCCATATTTCAAGTACAGAAACGCCCAATATATTAGGGTCTGAGTGTATGTCGATTGTTTCTCCAAACGAATAAACAGGCGAGTTTCGTCCTGAAATTAAACGTACTTTTTTTGTTGTTTCAGGATTTGTGGCTTTTACTGTTTTTGCGCCCCAAGCGGTATTTCCAAGTATAACATCGTCAAGTCCCACGTTTGATGGTTTCCATTCTGCGCTGATACAAGTTGCAAAAATAGCTTCCCAATCTTCGCCTTCAAGTACAGGTTTACCTTTAGAAGCGAGTAAATACACGATTTCTTTTCCTAAAATAAAGGGAAATTCTTTCGGGAATTCATTTAATGGATACAATTGTTGCGCTTTCTCAACCGTTCTTAATTTGGGGCGTTTACTCATAACGGTGTGTTGTAAGTTTCGTATTTCAAATCATAATCTCTTAAAACACTCGTCATATCTAATGTTTTGGCAACATAAGGAAGTAGTTTTAAAATTACTGCTTTTACGAGATTTACAGGTACGGCATTTCCCGCTTGTTTTCTTGCTTGTGTGTCATTTTTTATAATTTTGTATGTATCAGGGAAACCTTGCAGACGAAACATTTCACGAGGCGTTAATCTTCTTTCTCCGTTTACGAGTAAATAATTGTAAGAAGCTCCCGCACGTAAAGCACACGAATAAGGATAACTGCAAATATTCCCTGCTTTGTTTTCGTGCCAAATAGAGAGTTGATAAGCGGATTTATGTGTGTTTTTTCGTTTTTCTCGAATGTAGTCGGACGCAAAATATTTTTTATCAACTTTTTTTTCTAAAATTTCTTCTAAGGGCTTAAAGGGGTGAATAGGCGAAGGATACGAGAATAAAATCGGGTCTTTGTGTCCTACGATGATTACACGTTCCCGTTTTTGTGGAAGACCATAATCAAGGGCGTTTAAAACAGCGTATTGAACGTGATAGCCTAATTCTCGTAAGGATTTCATTATAACTTTAAGTGTTTTTCCTCCATCGTGTCCAACAAGTTGCTTTACGTTTTCGAGGATAAATGCTTTTGGGCGTTTTTCTTGTAAAATGTTGGCAATATGAAAAAAGAGTGTTCCGCGAGTATCTTCAAATCCTTTTCGTTGCCCGATAATGCTGAAAGGTTGGCACGGAAAACCGGCGAAAAGTATGTCATGGTCGGGAATTTCCTGTGGATTTACTTGCGTAATATCGCCTGCGGGTCGGTGTCCAAAGTTAAGTTCGTAACTATCTTGGCAAAACGTGTCAATGTCGGATGAGAACACACATTCGGGGATTAAATCGTTTTCCTTGCAAGCTTCATCCATTGCCACACGAAAACCGCCAATACCACAAAACAAATCTATAAATTTAATTTTTTCCATATCTCATGCCATTTCTCACAAAGTTACAATATTTTATTCGAAAACGTTCAAAGTCGCTCAAATCTCTATTGTTCTTACAGTTATGCCTAACGGAAGAACACGTCAAATTTTTCTTCAAATCCATTCGGACAATTGCCGCGATAGGCTTTGGGTTCTCGACGGAAAGGATACTTCGAACGCTGTTTTTCGAATGTTTCCGGCGAAGACTTCAGCAGGTTGCTTTCGGAGACAATGTCGTATGTTTTCAAGAAGAAATCGGCTATCGCGTACTCACTGAAATTACCTTCAAATCCATCGGGTAATTCATTCGGAAGCCAATCATCAAGTCCTAAATTAAAAAATCGACTGACCGAATGAACGCTCTGCATGGCGGCATTGGCTTTTCCATCCGCAGAATAGCCCGCTATGTGTGGAGTTGCAATGGCGACGTTATTCAAAAGCTCTCGGTCGATTTCCGGTTCATTTTCCCAGCAATCTAATACGACATCTGAAATTTTTCCGCGTTTCATCGCTTCTTTTAAGGCGTTTGTCTCGATCACTTCGCCACGCGAAGCATTGATAATAATGGGTTTATGCTTAAGTGAGTTGAAGAAACTTTCGTCAGCCAGATGATAGGTTCTGTCTATTCCACTTCGATTCAGTAGCGTGTGAAAGGTAATGATGTCTGACTTCTCCGCTATTTCTTTGAGCGTAACAAAGTTCAAATCTCCTTCCATCCTTGCTCTCGGAGGGTCGTTCAGTAGCGTTTGCATCCCGAATGATTGAGCCAGTTGCTCAATTTTAGAACCGACTGCTCCTACGCCTACAATTCCAATGGTCATGTTACGCAAATCCAAATCTCTTTTTTGAGCCAAGAAACAGAGTGCCGAAGCCATGTATTGTGCAACGGAAACCGCGTTACAGCCGGGCGCGTTTGTCCATTTTATGCCCGAATTATCACAATACGTTCCATCTATGTGATCATAGCCGATGGTCGCGGAAGCTATAAATTTGACTTTCGATCCTGCCAATAATTGCTCGTTGCACTTGGTGCGAGTCCGAACGATTAACGCGTCCGCATCACGCAATGTTTCCATCTTCATCTCACTGTAAGACAGATAACTAACGTTTGCCGAATTTTCAAAGGCACCTTTTATGTAGGGAATATGGTTGTCAATAATAATTTTCATACTCGAAGGAATATCATTTTTTTAGTTGCAAATTTACTCGAAAAATAGTTGGAATACAGAATTAAGTGGTGTAAAAGAATTATTTTAATGATTTTTGAGAATTATTTCGAGATGGATTTCGTCTTTGTTTGAAGGCACTTAGCGGGCTAAACAACCAAGAGAAAAGGCGAAAGAGGCTCAAAAGAATCTCATTCTTAATTGGTGGATTCTACATTCTGATTTTTAAAATATTACAACAATAATTCTTTTAGATTACTTCATTTCAGAAAAATCAATATTTAGACCTTTTTGATTAATTTTGTCAATCAACTTTGAACGATGATTTACGAAGACTATCTGAAACTAAACAATTACAAACTATTTTTTCGTTTTCTGAAGAAATCGAAAAATCCGGATTCGCCCGTGCTGATTTTCTTGCACGACTCGTGGGGCTGTACCGAAATGTGGGAAGACTTTCCCGAAAAAACAGCACAACTTTTTGGATTAAATGCGTTGATATACGACCGCCGCGGCTACGGAAAATCATCCGCATTTTCTGCTGTGAAACGAACAAAAACGTATTTGCATGAAGCCGCAGACGAGCTAATGTCGGTAATGAACAAGTTGGAAATTCGAGAAGCTATTCTTTACGGGCATAGTGATGGCGGAACGATTGCCTTGATTGCGAGCGCAGTCTATCCTGAACGTTTTCACGGAATACTGGTCGAAGGAGCACATAGTTTTGTTGAAGAGAAAGGGAAAAAAGCAGTCCGAGAAAGTCGCGACAAAGCCAAGCACAATTCTTTGCTATCTTCACTCGCAAAATTTCACGGCGATAAAACCGAGGAACTTTTCAGACGCTGGCATGAGGCTTGGTTAGACAAAAATTTTGCCGATTGGAATATCGTACCTGTGTTGCAAAACATCACTTGTCCTGTTTTGGCATTCAGGGGAGAGGACGACCCGTATGATACTGTCGAACAAATTAACGTACTGAAGCGAGAGATAAATTCTCCAATTTTGACAAAAGTAATCTCCAATGCCGCTCACACACCCAGAAAGGAGAATGAAGATGAGACTAAAGGACTAATACATACATTTTTTTTCAATTATTTGAAGAAATAATGTGGCGTACGTCTTTTGAAAATGAGATTTCAAAAATAGGATACGCAATAGCATGGATAGTTAATCAGCTTCTTTGTTATTCTTCTACGGACGGTGCGGATTCTTCGTTTAGGATTTGTGATTTTCAATATCCTGTTTTACGTGCGTCTTGTCAACATCATATTGTCGTCTTTCCATATCGTCGTATTTGAAAAGCGATTCCATCCCATTGGTAAATGATTTGGACACGTTGCGAAGAAACTTTTTCCCGGGAATTTTTACATCAATAGCGACTTTCTTGGTCTTCTCTTCTTTGTTTTGTTCATACAGATCATTTGAAAGGAGTATTGCTCCAACTGCTTCGGCATATTCCGAATTGTGGAATTTGGAATCGGTATCATCCGAGAGCCATTCGGAATGATTGCCCATTCTGACTTGAAAACCTGTATTTTCTTCGATAAATTCCGATAGATTTTTCAATTTCGACGCGCCTCCGCTCATTATTATGCCGGCATGGAGCGGGTAAGGTATCGTATCGATGTGTTTGAAAATCGGTGTAAGCATTTCGTCTAATCGAGACTCAATGATGACCGCAAGAAAAGCGGTCGAGATTTTAACGGGTGCTTCGCCCGCATGGACAGACGGAATCTGGATGTTGACAGGCTCTTTAACAAATTTTTCCATCGCACAACCGGTTTTGCATTTCAGCGTTTCAGCGTTTCGGTAGCTTACCCCCAATTCCAAAATATCCCGCGTAATATTCATTCCGCCTAAGGGTACGACCAATAACTCCTGTAATTTCCCTTCGGAATAAATGCCAAGTGTGGTAGTTGTGGCTCCAAAATTAATGATTGCGCACCCTTCATCTTTGTCACTCTCGTCCAAAAGAGCGGTAGCAATGGCTTCCATGCCCAAATGAATGTAATCTACGGCTATCCCGGTACGTTCGATGGTTCGTTCCAATGATTCTTGTACCAAATAATGACCGATAATCAGGTTGTAGTCCGCACGTATTTCGAAGCCTTTCAGCCCAACAGGATTTTCGACTCTCTTCCCGTCAATGTAATACGCTAGTGGGATTATTTCGAAAACAACGATATTATCCGTTTTTATTTCGTCTCGACAGGCGTCTGTCATATCCTGCAATTGTCTCTCGGTAACGATGTTGTGAATCCTTTTTTCAACGCTTACCGAATGATGCTTCATGGACTTAGCATTGATACAAATGCTTACTTTTGAGATTCTGTCACGCCATTTTAGTGAATTTTGAAGTAACTTCGTGGTTTCGTTTACTTTGAAAGCGGCGCCGGTTATTTTTTCCACCATGCCGCTTTTCACGTCGTCGCCGGGACGTACTTGCTCGCCGAGTATGTGCAACGAATTGTCATCCAGCACTTCTCCGGCTATTGCCGAAATGTGTGAACCTCCCAAATCTACATATACAATCGTATTTTTACTCATTGCCATACCTTGTGAGAAAGTTGTATTTACTTCCTGGTGCAAACGACCTGATCCCTATATTGAAGATCGATTTCTGCATAATGATTCCACCCGAGTTCGTTCAACCCATACAGGTAAAATTTCCGTAGTTTTTCTAATTTTTGTTCGTAGCGGTCGAAACTGCCGAGTAGGATAATGTGGTCGCCTACGCGTGGTACAAGTTCAACTTTCAAATCTTGTCGGATATTTACCTGATCAATCTGATTGCCCCAGAATTCGTTTTGATTTAGAAACTGGGCAAAATCATAGATTACTCCCGTAACTAATTTTTTATTGATATTGCCGGTAAAGACAGGGACGTAAACCGCATGGTTTGACGAGATGGGCAAAGATTTTCGCGAATCATCTACGTAATAATTTTCCGTTCCTGTAACTCTTAAAATAGGTGTACGTTGTGTAACGTTTATTTGAATCTCGCCGCTCGGAGTTTTATAACATTCGGCGCGACGTACCATCGGATGTTTTTCGATGGCATCTTCTATGGATTTTGTTTTTATTCTGCCCAGTGTATTCCCGATCGGATTCAGGTCTTTTTCTTTCAGTAAAGCCGTAATGTCATCGCCCGTTATCAACATTTTCCGATCATAATCGACAACGGAAACTTTAACGTTGGAACACACCTGTTTGTCGGAAACATTCAGACTTCGTCTTCCGGCAAATACGAGATATCCCGCGCAGAGTATCATTACTGCGGATATCAGTATGTATTTAAGCAGACGGTTCATGGTTTGCTGACAAATTTTTGTGTTTTTCTTTCAAGAACTTTTTAATCAAAGGCACCATTTTATCGATGTCTCCGGCACCAAAGGTTACCAAAACATCCAACGTTTTATCATCTAACAAAGTTAGTAAATTTTCTTTATTCGCGAGTGATTTGTTCGGAATGGTTATATCTTTTACTATAATTTCTGAAGTTACACCCGCTATCGGTAATTCACGAGCCGGATAGATGTCAAGCAGTATAACCTCATCCAGAGCGGAAAGGGCTTTTGCAAAATCCGGCGCGAAATCGCGTGTCCTCGTGTAAAGGTGCGGTTGAAATATACCGGTAATATTTCTCTCGGGAAACAACTGACGGATGGACGAAATACTCGCTTCCAGTTCGCTTGGATGGTGGGCGTAATCATCTATATACAAGGTGTTTTCACTTCGATAGACAATGTCGAAACGGCGATAAATACCCGAAAAAGTTGACATGGCTGTCCGAAGTTCTTTGTCGGTAACACCGTTGAGCCATGCCAGTGCCATGGCGGCAACCCCATTTTCAATGTTTATCATTACCGGTACTCCCAGTTGAATATTAGCGATTGTTTCAGTAGGTGTAACAAAATCAAATAAAATTTTACCCTGCTCTGTACGTATGTTGGTGGCGTGAAAATCTGCGTTAACATCAAGTCCATACGTGTAAAGTCTTACCCCTTTTTGCAATGTCGGATGTATCGTTGCCTTTTTGTTGACAATCAGCACTCCCCCCGACTTTATAAGCGACGTAAAATGTACAAAACTTTCAATAAAGGCATCTTCAGTCCCGTAAATATCCAAATGATCCGGATCCATGGATGTAATAACCGCCATGAACGGCGACAAATGATGGAACGAACGGTCGTATTCATCAGCTTCGACTACTACGTAGTTGCTTTCTTTCGAAAGGATTAGATTGGTTCCGTAATTGTTGGATATACCGCCTAAAAAAGCACTACATTCCACATGAGACTGGTGCATCAGATGAGCCGTCATGGTGGATGTGGTCGTTTTTCCGTGTGTGCCTGCGATACATATGGCTTTGCTTTTACGGGTAATTGCACCGAGTACTTCGGAGCGTTTCATGATTTGAAAACCATTTTTTTGAAAAAAGATGAGCTGTTCGTGTTCGCTTGGAACCGCCGGGGTAATGACGACAAGCGTCTTTTGCGGATCTAAAAAATCAGCAGGGATTGTGTCCAACGCCTCATCAAACGTGATTGAAATACCTTCGCGAATTAAATCATCGGTAACTTTGGATTGCGTGCGGTCATAACCGGCTACCTGTCCTCCCTTCTCGTTGAAAAAACGGGCTAAAGCACTCATGCCGATACCGCCGATTCCCAGAAAGTAGTATTGTGAAATTCCCTTTTTCGGATCCCCCGAATAGGATGACGTTTGTTGGGTTATCTTGTTCGTTGTTTCGTTCATAAATTTAAAGAAAAAATGGTAGCTACGCTTTCGTAAAACTAATTGTAAGATTCGTTTTGGGAAGTTATTAGGCGTTTGAAATAAGGTTGAAAACTTCATCCACGATGCGTGTGGCTGAATTTTTCTGCGCCAATGTTACAATATTGGAGCTTAATTCCTTCAAAGCATCATTATCTTGAATTAATGCAATGGCTTCCGGGACAAGATTTTCCACTGCATCAATATCTTTAATCATTACGGCGGCATTTTTATTGACTAAAGCCAAGGCGTTTTTGGTTTGGTGGTCTTCTGCCACGTTGGGTGATGGAACAAGAATGACCGGTTTGCTTAACAGGCAAAGCTCTGAGATAGAACTTGCCCCTGCTCTGGATATTACCAAGTCTGCGATGGCATAGGCATAATCCATGCGTGAGACAAAATCGGTAACGATAAATTCCTTGCTCTCAAAATTTGCAGCATCTCGGCGAGCTTGTTCGATGTATATTTTTCCGGTTTGCCAGATAATCTGTATTCCGCTTTGGGCGAGTTCTTCTAAATGTGTCGTGATACTTTGATTAATGGTGCGGGCTCCCAAACTTCCGCCGACAATCAACAGTGTTTTCTTCTCCGGCGAGAATCCGAAAAAATCATAGGCTTCTTGAGATTTGGGCGAAATGTCGAATAAATCCTGACGAACGGGGTTGCCGGTCATGACGATTTTTTCGGCAGGAAAGAATTTCTCCATACCATCGTAAGCTACGCAGATTTTGGAAGCTTTTGCCGCCAGCATTTTGTTGGTTACGCCCGCATAAGAATTTTGTTCCTGTAAAAGAGTCGGGACACCGAATTTTGAAGCCGCTTTGAGTGTCGGAGCACTCGCGTACCCACCTACGCCGATGGCGATATCCGGTTTGAAGTCTCGAATGATTTTTTTTGCTTTCGAAATGCTTTTTTGAAAATCGAACAATACTTTTATGTTTTTGAACAGATTTTTTCGGTCAAAACCTCGCACGGGAAGTCCTTCAATCGGATACCCGGCAAGTGGAACGCGTTCCATTTCCATTCGTCCGACAGCTCCTACGAATAAAATATCCGCTTTGGAGTCACGCGCTTTGATTGCATTGGCGATACTGATTGCCGGAAAAATATGTCCGCCGGTACCACCGCCACTGAGCATGTATTTCATTGCTGTAATTATTTTTTGTCAAATAAGACTCACATGTAAACAAAATTATAGGTATCACGGAATTTTCTATCGAACCCGAAAGCTGAAACGATGCACAAACTCTCGCGTATCATAAGAACACTTCTTTAAGAAGTCGTGTGTTGTGTCTTTGTACATCTTTAGTTTTGAAATATTATTCCGTTTTGATAATACCATTTCGCTAATTTACCATATACTTCTGAAATGGAATTACCTTTAAATTCTTTTTTTTTCAGCCATGAACTCACCAATAAAACTATCGTCAATCTCGCTTTTTAATTTTTAGTACAATCGGATGTGTTTTTCGGTCATATATAGTTAAAGTGCCGGAATACATAACCCATTGTTTTGACCGAAGGTGTTTTCCAATTACATCTTGTTCAGCCTGATATATTGTTGCTCGTGTAGGCATAGTTTGTTTCTTCTTTCCGGTTGGTATCCAAAATATTATTTTAGACTTAATTTAAATTGATGACAAATCAGTCGGATAGAAAGTTTATTCTTTCAATTAGATTCAGCTGCATAAATTCGGTTAATTACTTACACAAACAACACAACACGAACAGAAGTTTTCATTCCGACATGAATAGCTTCTTGGACTTACATTGGCTATTTCTGCATCAAAAATAAATACTCTCTATATTTCCCGTCGCTGTTAATCCATTCGTTGGTCCACCGCATGTTTCCCATTACATTTTTTTGATAGTCAATTTCGACGATTTTGAGTAGCTTTCCCGTATCAGTCATTATTTGGTGCAGTTCTTCTTTGGTGGCTCGCCCGCCCGAACTGTACGACAACAGGATGTAGCGGGCTTTCGTTTCCGCTATTAATCGCCGGATAGCTTGCATGGCAATAAAATTACCACTTTCATTCGTGCGAAATTCTTCAAAAACTGATGCGGCTTGTCCGTCTCGCGTGTCTTCACGCCGATTGGCATTGCCAAAGAGTGTCGGTTTGTCGTTTAATATTACCGTAGTCCAGATGTGGTAATACGACGCGTACCGAACGCGACTTGGCGGCATTTTTTCGTTATTCGAACCATAGGGCGGATCAAAATAAGCGAAGTCAAATTCTGTATTGCGAATCGTTTCAAAAATATCCCCCCGTATGACGTTGTTTTTGCTTTCTATGGGGAAACGTTTGGGCAATTTCAGCTCCAAATCGTTGTAGGAACGGGACGACCATTTGTTCAGATAAGCGACATAATGCCCCAAGGTGTTATCTACTTTGTCGAGTGCGAGAATCAGACTGGTCAGAATCACGCATCTATCTTCCCACGATAAATTCAACCGCTCAATTTCTTCTCTGATCGCGTCCAGCTTCCGTGTGTTTTTACGTAGGAAAGGACGCTTTCGCTCGCCTTCGTCTGCTCCGTAATTTTGGGTAAACCATCCGTCAAATCCCTGTAAACTATTTAGATGACCGATAATTTCACTGTAAAATTTGTCCGACTTTAGGGCTTTTAAGTAGCAGGTCGCAAAGACTTCACTCCACACCGAAAGGTCGTTGGCTGTCGTGTTATACCCCAACTTCGCGAATGCTTGAGAAACGCGTGTTGTCCCACAAAAGCCATCTAATACATCTTTTACTCCTTCTAATTCACGTATTATTCCGGCAATATACGGAATGATTTTTTTCTTCGATCCTGCGTATTTGATACCTTCGGTAATTAGGTGTAAACTCATCAGTCGATAAATTGGACGTCGGTGTACAAAAAACGAATTAATCGAAAATAGAATGCATAAATTGGCTCCCTTTTAGTAAACCATAACTTCCTTTTTGACACGAAAATTCATCGTAAATATCAACTGCGTCTGACTGATTCCCAGTTTTGTAAATGACGAAGGGTACAGGCGATTTCGTGTGTGTGCGTAACGCGCAAGGCGTAGGATGATCGGGTAGAAGCGCGATGGTTACCGGTTTATCCCATGTCGGTAATTCGTCCAGAATTGGTTTCACGACACGCTTGTCCAAGTATTCAATGGTTCGTTTTTTCAGTTCGGCGTCGCCTTCGTGTCCGGCTTCATCGCTGGCTTCGATGTGTAGGTAAACAAAATCGTCTGTTCGCAACGCGTCGATGGCAGCTTGCGCTTTTCCTTCGTAGTTTGTATCGTAAAGTCCGGTAGCTCCTTCTACGTCTATATTTCTTAGTCCGGCATATACGCCGATTCCTTTTATCAAATCCACCGCGGAGATGACCGCACCACTTTGGATGGGAAAAATATCGGTCATTTTCTGCATTTGCGGTTTATACCCTGGCGACCAGGGCCAAATGCTGTTTGCTTTGTCTTTGCCTTGTTTTGCACGTTTTAAATTAACCGGATGATTTTCGAGTAATTCCCGCGATTTCAGGATTAAATTGTTTAATAGATCAGCTGTCTCTTTGGCTTCATCGGTTAGTGGTTTTATTAATTTGTCGGCAAAAGTTTGTTCCGGTACGTCATGGGGTGGAGTACATTTGAGCTGCTTATTTCCGTGTTTAATTTTCAGCACGTGTCGGTACGAAACTCCGGTATGGAAGCTAACTCGTTCGCTTCCCAATTCTTTTTGTAGAAAGCGGATTAACTCGTCCGCTTCTTCGGTTGAAATGTGTCCGGCAGAATGATTCTTGATTTTATCGTCCTCAATGCAGATTAAATTGCAACGCATTGCCATCTCGTCTTCGTTGATTTCAATACCGATGCTTGCGGCTTCGAGCGAGCCACGCCCCTCGAAGACTTTCGCCACATCATATCCCAAAACGGATAGATTGGCAATCTCGCTACCCGGCTGAAACCCTTCGGGAATGGTATCCAGCATACCGCATCTTCCCATTTTTGCAAGTCGATCGATGTTGGGAGTATCAGCTACTTGAAGTGGTGTTTTATTGTCAAAGGCGGAAATGGGTTCATCAGCCATGCCGTCGCCGAGTATGATGATAAATTTACCGGCTGATTTTTTAGAGGGAAAGTCGGAATTTATAGCGTTTTTAATTTCCATTGTGGTATTTTCGTTTGTTTTGTCTTGTCAAAATTCTTCGCCGGGTGTAATGGGCAGAAATTCTTTGAATGTGGGTAATCCTTCCTCAAATTTTTTTACCGCTTCTTCCATTGTCGTGTAACTTTCCGCACCGGATGCGTTCAAATGTCCGCCTCCTCCATAGATTTCTTCCGCGAATGTATTGGTCGGAAAATCTCCTTGTGAACGGAGCGAAATTTTAATTTTACAAGGATCTTCGCGCATAAATACCGAAAAAACCACATCTTTGATGGATAGCGGTATGTTAACAAACCCTTCCGCGTCGCCGTTTGTGTAGTTAAACTCTTTCATCTCATCCTGCGTAAGCGTGATGATGGCGGCTTGGTACTCCGGATACAGTTTCATTTTCTTATAGACACAATACCCCTGAAGACGCATCCGGTCTTCGGAAAACGTATCATATACTTTTCGGTAAATAATATCTTTATCTACTCCGAGCTTGATAAGTTCATATATAATGGAATAGATTTCTTCGTGATTTGAATTGTAAGTAAACCCTCCCGTATCTGTCATCATTCCGGTGTAGATTGCCTCCGCGCAACCGAGATTGATGTCCGAGAAATGTCCCATTCGACATATAAGTCTGAATATCAGTTCGCTGGTAGATGAAATTTCAGGATGAGAAATGACTATATCGACAAAATCTTTGTCCGGATTAAGATGATGATCAATCATTACTTTTCGCGCTTTTGATGCCGTAAAAGCATCGGTCATCAAGGCTAAACGATTGGGTGTGTTGAAGTCGAGTGCGAAAATCAAATCGGCTTCTGCTATGAGTTTTTCGGCTTCTTTTTTTTGAAAAACATAGATTAATGCTTCTTCGGCTCCCGGCATCCACATCAAGAAATCAGGTGGCGGTGTGGGAACGATTACTTTCGGATCTTTACCAAGCGTCATCAAGAAATGCCACATTCCGAGTGAAGCACCCATGGCATCGCCATCCGGCCCGACGTGAGCGACCATGACAATTTTTTCGGCGTCTTCTATTTCTCTTTTTACGCTAACGATTAATTCTTCCGCGATTATTTTAGAGATCATCTTTTTTCTTTTTTTTCAAAAATAATCTACAAAAATAGCAAAAAAAAACGGGATGTTATTGTTTTTTGTAGCGATCACACTTAAAACACGAAGGGTTCTATCAGGAAAAAGGTGGTCTTATTCTCAAACGTTTTCAACATAAATCTGTCCTGCTTCATGACGAACAACGACAACGGGTGTGCCTTTTTCAATAAAAGAACCATTGACGGTTACCGCGTCATACACCTTATCGTTTATTTTTACTTTTCCGGATGGACGAAGCACGGTGTAAGCTTCTCCGATTGCCCCGACTAATTGACCCGGCTCCATTGATACTCCGATGTAACCTTCCTTGTTATCAAGTTTGGCATCAAGAGCTAATCTTCCAAAAATTCCTTTCGTTCCTATTTTATTGCTTAAAAATAGAATCACCCCAAATCCGAGAATCATTCCTCCCATCACGGTAATGAGCGCGAGACCGAAAGTGGAGGCTTCTACCGGTTCAAAATTGAATCTGACATTATCGACCAAGCTCAGTACCAGCCCGGCAAATACCAAAGCGATACCTCCGATACCGGCAATACCAAATCCGGGTATTACAAAGATTTCCAGCGCGATAAGCATCAAACCTAAGATAAAAATAAGAATCTCCCAATTTGCCGCCAATCCATCGATATAAAGTGGAGCAAAATAGAGCAACGCAGCGCCAATGGCTACGATTAACGCGAAACCGATTCCGGGGGATTGTATTTCAAAGTAAATACCACCGATAATGAGCATGATAAGAATGCTTTGGAAAAACGGATTCATCAGAAATCCTTTCAGATTGTCCATGGTATCGGGTTTGTATTTTTCTAATTTGTATTCTTTCGAACCGGTTTCCTTCAAAATCAATTCAGAAACATTCTCGGCAACACCGTCACAATAGCCGTGTTTGAGGGCTTCATCGGTTGTAAATGTGAGAATTTTTCCGGAATCGATTACATGCGGGACAACGGTTCGTTCATCCACCATCGCTTCAGCAATCAGTGGATCACGTTTCCAGACAAACGTAGTGTCATTTCCCCGTATAAGCGTGTCTTTACCGTGTGCTTGTGCCGTAGCGCGCATGGTAGCGCGCATGTAGGATTGGTATTTGTCCGGCAATTTTTGTCCGGATTGATCGACGACAGTAGCGGCACCTATGGTAGCGCTCTCGCGCATATAGATCCTATCACAGGCTATGGCGATGAGCGCTCCGGCAGAAGCGGCATTGTTGTCGATAAATACGTATGTCGGAATGTCCGAATTCAGAATTTTTGTCCGAATCGAATCGGCATACCCGACTTCGCCACCGTATGTGTTCATTTCGATGATAATTCCATCGGCATGCTTCTCTACGGCTTCTTCAAAGCCTTTTTGGATGTAAATCCACGTAGTACTGCCTACGTCTTTTTTTAGATCGATAGAAAAGTACAGCTGTTTGGCTTGGTTGTTGCCGTATATACTGCTCAAATTGAGTAAGCTTGTGGCGAAAAGGCTTAAAAAGATTAAAATTTTCTTCATTTGTTAAAATATTTTTTACAAATATAACCAAATTGGGAAATTAAACCGTAAATTTGCAAGCGAAAATCTTAATTGACTTTTCAAGAGTTCTTTTAAAAAAGAATTATTCAGTATAGAAAACTGACACTCGCGTTGTCTCTTTTTTTTACTCAAAAGAGACATTTTTCAGAAGGATTCGGTTTTAGCTTCATTATTCACACACAAAAACTAAAAACGAAATGAGAGACAATCAATTTGAAAAAGAGTTGGTGGCGCTTCAGGGTAACATGCGGAATTTTGCATTTTCTTTGACATTAAATCGCGACGACGCCGAAGATTTACTGCAGGACACAACGCTGAAAGTGTTGGATAACCAAGAGAAATTTACCGACAATGTTAATTTCAAGGGTTGGGTGCTTACGATTATGAAAAATATTTTCATAAATAACTATCGTAAAATCGTCAGAAACCAAACGGTATTTGACCGCACAGAAGATTTACACCATTTAAATTTACCGCAAAACTCGGGATTTGAGACTCCGGAAGGAGCGTATTCGGTCGGTGAAATAAGCAACTGTATTCAATCTTTCGCGGATGAATATCGCACCCCTTTTTCAATGCACATTCAAGGGTACAAATACGAAGAAATCGCGCAAACTATGAATCTGCCGATAGGGACGGTAAAAAGCCGTATTTTCTTAGCCAGAAAGAGATTACAAGAACAATTGAAAGATTATAAGTAGTTATTCCGATTAATGACAGAGTGTACTCGCTTACTAAAAATCTTGTCAGAAAAGACAAAAAAAGGAGAAACGCAAGAAATCGTTTCTCCTTTTTTTTGTCCACATCTCCTGATCATTTTCCCCCTCAAAACAAGTCTTAAGATAAAAGATTCTGTAAAAAATCTACTTACCTAAACGTAAAAAAACTCCGTAACCGGAAATTCAGGAGATTCCATCCTTTTGTGAAACGTAATTGTTTTTCATTGATTTACATCAAGTTCAACATATTCCTTACCGTTTCTTTGAAACACCTTCAAAAAAGTTGTCCGGATTTGATTTTAAGTCATTATTCTTTTATGTTATGTATGCACTTTTGGATTGCTGTTTCTTTCGTCTCTGATTTCAAACCCGAAATTTACCTCCGGTCGCTTTACGGATAAACCTATTTTTTTACCTTTGTAACTTAATATCGATTTATGCTTTCTTCTCTTCAAGAATATCACATCTATTTAAAAATGGAAAAAGCGTTGTCCGAGAATACCATTCTGGGCTACGAGCATGATATCCGGAAGCTTTTCGCTTACCTGCATGACGCGCGCATCCCACAGGAAGAAGCCAAGTTGGAGCATATACGTGATTTTATTGTTGAAATCAGCGAACTCGGCTTTCATGAGCGTTCACAAGCACGGTTAATTTCGAGTATAAAGTCGTTTTATCGCTTTCTGATTTACAAAGAAAAAATCAAAGAAGATCCGACTGAACTCTTAGAAGCACCGAAACTGGGATTACGGCTTCCTGAAGTATTGTCGTTAGAAGAGATTAACAGCATATCGGATGCCATAGATGTTTCCGAGTGGACAGGTCAGCGAAATCGCGCCATTATCGAAGTCCTTTACGGATCCGGATTGCGGGTCTCGGAACTCGTAAATTTGAAAATATCAAACATCTATTTCGAAGAGGGCTATATGCTGGTCGAAGGGAAAGGTAATAAACAACGGCTGGTTCCCCTATCGGATGAATCGGTCAAGCAAATCGATTTTTGGCGAACGTACCGTAATAGACTTGACATTAAAAAAGGAAACGAAGACTTTTTATTCCTTAATAATAGGGGTAGCAAATTAACCCGAGCCATGATATTTGAAATTGTCAAAAAGTTAGCAGAAAAAGCCGGTATTCGGAAGAATGTCAGTCCGCACACGTTCAGGCACTCGTTTGCTACACATTTGCTCGAAAACGGGGCAAACCTGCGTGCCATTCAGCAGTTGCTCGGACATGAGTCCATTACTACAACCGAACTTTACACGCACATTGACGTTCAATACCTGCGCGAAACCATACTGATGTATCATCCGATGAACCAAACAGGGGTGCAGTCTCAGCCTTCGAATAGCGAACACGAATGATTAAGCATCCTATTTTTCAACATGAAAAATAATACAAGTAGTATAATAAAACGCGTGATTACCCTTCTAAACTATCGTTTGACAGGGTTGGTAAGCTGTTTCCTTTTTTTCTCTTTTTCGTTACTTTCCGCACAAGAAACAATCGTTGTCGGACAAGCGTTAAACAAGTTTGACAGGACACCGCTGGAATTTGTAAGCGTCTATTTCAAAGGCGCGAATGCCCATGTACAAACCAATGAAGAAGGTTATTTCCTTATCCGAAATCGCGGAAAGGAATCGGTACTGGTTTTTTCGCTTATCGGCTATGACAAAGAAGAAATTAAAATTAAACCGGGGGAAAGCGTTGGGGTAGAAATACTCTTGAACGAAAAAGACAATACGTTGAACGAGCTATTTGTCAGACCCGGTAATAATCCCGCGGACAATTTGATGAAAAAAGTCCGTCGGAATAGAAAACGAAACGATGTTCGGACAAATTTAAAAAGCAATGAACAGAGCGTGGTTTTTTTGAGCAAAAATGATTCCCGCTGGCAGAACAAGCGTCTTTTCGACCAATTCAAAAAAGGGAATCTCACGACATCGGACTCCGCACTCATAGTGCCGCTCTACATGGAAGAATCGGAATACACCCAAACACACCGAAAAAAAGAGCAGATCAGCAAAAATACATTCAATACGCCAACGGCTTCGCAAAACATTATTTCCGGTCTCTTGAACGGACTAAGTACGGATTTGAATTTTTACGACAATTCGATTTCAATTCTCGGAAAAAACATGATTAGTCCATTGGCAAACGTTGGCGGGACTTTCTACAGGTATTACCTGTTGGATAGCATTCACACCGATTCAGGGAAAGAGTACCTGCTACATTTCCGAAGTAAGAACACCAAAAATCTGGCTTTCAATGGTGAGATGCGGTTTGACTCGGCTTCTTACGCGCTCACTTACATGAACGCTGAACTTCCCCGTCAGGCAAATCTTAATTACATCCACAGTCTGCGACTAAATCAACATTTTCAACAAACGGATAATTATTGGATTCCCCAAAAAGAAAATTCAACGTGGTACATGACTTACGAAATGCTGAAAGAAGTGAATACAAAATCGCCGGAACTCTTTATCAGCCGGAACTCGACATTTTCGCCCGAAGGGGGCAAATTGGTTGTTTTGTCGGACTCTTTTGCCAATTCTGCGTTTTCACAACAGCAATTGCAAGCTAAGATGGAGTCGATTTCACGCACACCACTTTACAAAACTGCCGGATACATAGCTGATGTGCTACTTACCGGATACGCCCGTATCGGGATTTTTGACGTTGGTCCGGTAATCAGTATTGCCCGATTGACCAAAATTGAAGGAGTTCGATTGGGGCTACCCGTACGTACCAACGAATATCTTTGGAAAAACGTTATGCTGGGCGGACATTTGGCGTATGGATTTCGAGATAACGAGCCAAAATACACTGCTGAGATGCAATGGAAACTGCCGGTAAAAAACAAGCGTGTTGTTTTCGGAACTAAATATGTAAACGACTATCGCCGTATTGATTACGATTACAATAATTTCTTGTGGCGCGAAAATCCGTTGGCAGACGGCGATGAAAACATCGTTACGACAATTTTCTCATTCAAAGAACAGCATCGCATCAGCCGGCGCAAGGAATTTTCCGCATTTATTTTTAACGACTGGACGCCGGACATCGAGTCGAAATTGATTTACAGAGACGTAACCTATTTCCCGAACGAACTGTTATCATTTACACATGATGGTGCTCCACTTGCTACATTGCGAGACAAAAATCTTTCTTTGACTGCGCGTGTTTCGTTTGGCGAGCGATCTGCTGATGAACATTTCCGGCGATTGTATTTCAAATCGGACAAACCCATAATCTATGCCACATTGGAAGCCGGAGAGTATCTGCTTGAAGATAATAAAAACTATTATGGAAAGGTTGGCGGAACCCTGATGCAACAAGGTCATTTCTCTTTTGGAGAATGGCGCTATATGCTGGAAGCCGGAAAAATTTTCGGCAACGTCCCTTACCCGATGCTTAAATTCATTCAGGGGAAAAATACCGGATACTACAATCGATTTGAATTTTCGATGATGAACAGTCGCGAGTACATTGCGGACACGTATGCTACTTTGTTCTCAGAAATAATTACCAATGGTATCGTTTTTAACAATATCCCGTTAATAAAACATCTAAATCTGAGAGAAATAGCCGGAGTTAAACTGGCTTACGGTACCCTGCACAATCCACACAGGTCTATCATGGATATTCCCCCCCCCCCAACGGGTTTACCCGTCCTTACTCCGAAGTAAACGTAGGATTTTGCAACCTACTGGGACTGCTTTCTGTTCAATCCGTCTGGCGACTAACCGACTTGGATAAACCGAACGTAAAAAAATGGGGCATAAAATTCAGTATTATGGCAACCTTTTAACCTGTTTCTTTCCGTTTAAAAGCCGTTGGACAATAAAAGCCACGAGATTTTATCTAAAGCTCGTGGCTTTTATTGATTCGCGTATTGAAAACACGGTTTGCGAACATTTCACTATTTTTTAAAGAGCGATAGTATCCAAAGGAGAATGATTGCGCCGACTGTGGATGTAACCAGACTTCCAAACAAGCCGTCGCCGGGTCCGATGCCCAAGGCTCCGAACAGCCAACCACCAAGCAAACCTCCCACAACACCCACTATCAGGTTGACGATTAGACCAAATCCACCACCTTTCATGATTTTACCGGCTAAAAAGCCCGCAACTATTCCAATAATAATGTACAAAAGAATTCCCATATGCTGCAAATTTTGTTAGGTTAATAATTTTGTTTCAACCACAAAAACAATGCAAATCTAAAAATTAATCTAAATTTAATCGATATCTTTGCTAATTATTTTTCGTATTTTTATACTTTCATCGTTGAAATAGTTATAACTGCTTTGGTGTGTTTTTTTTGCAAAATTTAAACTGAATGTATAAAATGAAAGCAATGTACAAAGAGAATATAGATGCTTTTGGGCTCTTCAACGACAGCTATCCGCCGATGATGGATGGAGTTGCCGTTGCGGTTCACAACTATGCTTTTTGGTTAAATAAAAAAGGAGAAAATGTTAAAGTTGTTACGCCAAAAACAGCTGAAAAAATACAAAAGGAAGATTTCGAAGTATTGAGATACACTTCTCTCCCTTTGGTTAACCGAAAGCCCTATCGACTTGGGATTCCCTACGTTGATGTGAATTTTTTAAACCGGCTTTTCATCAAATCCGGATTCAAACTTGTTCATGCGCATTGTCCTTTTTCTTCCGGACATTTGGCACTCCACACCTCCAAAATACAGAAAATACCGTTCGTCGCCACTTTTCATTCCAAATACCGTGATGACTTTGAACGAGCAACCAAATCGCTGAAAGCGGCTAACGCTGTTCTGAAAACCGTAATGCCGTTCTTTGACCATGCCGATGAAGTCTGGATACCGCAAGCAGCTGTCGAAGAAACCATTCGCGAATACGGATATAAGGGAAAAGTAGAAGTTGTAGATAACGGAACAGACTTTGTTACAGACGAACCCATTGAGCGCGTAAAATTAAAAGCGAAAAAAAAAATAAATATACCCGAATCGGATTTCGTTTTTTTGTTCGTCGGACAGCATATTTGGGAGAAGAATACCAAGATGATCATCGAAGCACTTGATCTGCTGAGAGACCTGCCCTATCAAATGTTTTTCGTAGGAGCAGGGTACGCGGCAGAGGACATGCAACAAATGGTTATAGCAAGAGAATTAGAACACAAAATATTTTTCAAAGGAAGCATTTATGATCGCGAAGTGCTGAAGGCTTATTATGCTGCCGCCGATTTATTTTTGTTCCCGTCACTCTATGACAACGCGCCATTAGTCGTCCGCGAAGCAGCGGCTCTACATACGCCCGCTATTATTACTGCCGGCTCTACTACTTCAGAAATTATTACGGATAATTTTAACGGATTTTTAATCGAAAATACCGCGATTGCGCTTGCCGAGAAAATACGAACGATTATTCAAAACAAATCTCTGTTATCTGCCGTTGGAGACAACGCTTCAAAAACGGTAGCTCACTCTTGGGAAAACATTACGAATGAAGTGCTAGACCGGTACAAACATCTAATCGCACGGAAATCAAATGAAACAGCTATGTAAAAATAACTTTGATACACAAGGGTATGATTAATGGCGTGTTCCATGTGTCCTTAATGTAAAAAAATAGATTTTAAACACATGAAACACCACAAATATTCCCCACCTAACAAATCGCTATGTTTGATTCGAGAAAAATAAAACGAAAATAACATCCTAATCCTACGAAAACAACATCAAGTTGTTTTCTGTGGTAATTATTTCGTATTGTTCACAAAAAAAAGCGGAAAGTCATGTTAGACTTTTCGCTTTTTTGCTTTGTAAAAAATCCGGAATACTACGCCAAAGAAACAAAAACTTCTTTTTCAACTACGATGAAAGAGACTATGCCTTCGCGAGCAAACCAACAAAGCGCCAGATTTAAATCCAGTTCTGTCAGTGTTGATGCTAGTTTAATGGATTTTAGTTCTAATTCTCCATCGTGC
>JBKEBE010000110.1:0-8008 GCA_047973025.1 Paludibacteraceae bacterium | reverse complement strand
GGTACTTGCCTGCGGGCTACACAATTTCAGAATTACAATGAATACTAACGCTTTAGTAATCTAAATGATATAATATCTAGTATACAATACTTCGTTAAACTTTAGGCACATTTAGTGCCATATAAAATAAGTTCTTTGACATTCCGGTTCTTTTTAAGTATGTTTGTCTTAGAGCAAACATTGCCATAAATCTATCAAGCAGTGAGGCGTTATGGTTCATCTCTTTAATGTCTCTCATAGAGAATTCTTCTCTTTGCTTTTTAGGTATTGAATACCAATGTACAGCTTTGGCAACATTCACGGCAGTAAGCGACATATCAAAGTGAAAATGCAGTTTGTTTTTGCTCAACGCCTGACAGTGGTTCAGCGCAGTATGTTGTTTGGCATCGCGGTATAAAAACTCGATTTGAAAACGGGTTTGGTAGATGTCCAAAATTTCCATTGCATTTAATTGGCAGTTGGTAGAGAAGTAGATTTTAGTCGTTGGTTTCCGATTCTCCACGTAATTTACTACTACTACTCTCACTGTTCGTTTCATTGCCACGGCTTTCACTACGGCGGTATATATCTGTATGGAATTGTCCGGCTGCATTACCTTTTGAAAATGATTTTGTTGAATTGGGAGCCACCTATATGGACGAAAAAAAACGAGAAACCCAACTCAAATACTATCAAAAACGTATTGAAGAACACGGAGCTGAGATACCCGAAAATAAAAGTGCCTGAATAAAGCACATATCCCTAAGGTCGATTTTTACCGGAATGAGTTTGACTACTTTAGTCCGAGCATGAAACTGACCTAAAACAGCTGAGAGGCAAAGACTGAGAACCAAACTCGCGCATGAAATTTTAATTTCCTTAGCTGTATATAAATTAGCCCGCAATCAGCCCAATCCATTCTTTCGATAAGAGAGGATGCAAGTCCTTTTTGCTTTTAAAGAACGAAATACTCTAAAATAATTACTATAACGGGGTAAAACCCATATTAATTTACACATGAAAAAAAAGTTTCCAAAACGCAACAGCAAGAATTGTATAAAAATAAGCCAAATACTATAAATAACACCTGTGCGTTATTCTAAAAAATTTACTGTCGGGCAAATAAAAAAAGAATGTATTTGATTTATTGTCTGTTCTTCAACTCACTCGCTTCTACTATCTTATACACCTTATCGTTTCTTCGGACCAATTCTTTTGTTTTGATTGAAAAAAGATTCCCCTTTTCTACTTTCTCAACCGGCTCCAATTCCAATCTAATTT
Organism: Paludibacteraceae bacterium; assembly: GCA_047973025.1. Taxonomy (GTDB): domain Bacteria; phylum Bacteroidota; class Bacteroidia; order Bacteroidales; family Paludibacteraceae; genus UPXZ01. The sequence continues at coordinate 6,748 of JBKEBE010000110.1, read as the reverse complement.
CTGTTACCGTATCTTCGTAAGCACCGGTTGTTTCGCCGGTTATAAGAATTTCGTCGCCTACGTTTAGATATTGAGCTTCGAGAAGAATTTCGGCTACACCGAGTTTTCCAAAATAGTTGGTTACTTTTCCAACGTATATTTTCCGATGTGTAGCTTCGGAGCCGTAGTTACTTGACCATTCGCCTAATCGCTGCCCAAGATAGTAACCGTCCCAAAATCCCCGATTGAATACGCGTGCTAATCGGCTATTCCAGTCTTCTATTTTTTCTTCGGTAAAGTCATCGTCCAAAACGGCATCTACCGCTTCGCTGTAGCAACCTACCACTGTTTTCACGTATTCCGGTCCGCGTGCGCGACCTTCAATTTTCAGTACGCGAACCCCCGATTCCAGCATTTTGTCCAGAAACCCGATTGTTTTCAAGTCTTTGGGCGACATGATGTACTCGTTGTCAATCTCCAATTCGATTTCACTATCCTTGTCTTTTACCGTATAAGCTCTTCGGCAGATTTGATTGCAAGCACCGCGATTTGCCGAAACATTTTTTTCGTGCAAGCTCAAATAACATTTACCCGAAACCGCCATACAGAGTGCGCCATGGCAAAACATCTCAATACGGATCAAACCGCCGTTTTTTCCCCGGATTTGCTCTTCTTCAATCGCTTTGTGTATTTCGGCAACCTGCTCCATATTCAGTTCACGCGCCAAAACGACCACATCGGCAAATTGAGCGTAAAATTTCAGCGAATCCACGTTGGTAATGTTGGTCTGTACAGACAGATGCACTTCCACACCCACGCTTGATGCGTACATCAGCGCGGCAACATCGGAAGCGATTACCGCCGATACGCCCGATTCTTTGGCTACGTCTATTATTTCGTGCATCAGCGTAATGTCATCATCGTAAATAATCGTATTTACAGTAAGGTAGCTGTTTACGCTATTTTCATTGCATATCCGTACTATTTTTTTCAAATCTTCGGTTGTGAAATTACTACTTGATTTGTGGCGCATATTCAACCTTCCTATACCGAAATATACCGAATCGGCACCGGCATTGATGGCTGCCGCCAAACTCTCCCAACTACCCGCAGGAGCCATTATTTCTATCTCTTTTCGTTGAAGCATGTAACTATTTTCTATGTAATTTGTTTCAATTCTCATCTAATCAACAATTAAAGTTAAACTAAGTTTAGAATCGAATCTAATTTGATTAACTTTGCAATGTTTTAAAAAGAATATTCATGCAGATTTCTAACATAAAGTTTACTGAGAGACCGCTTTTTCTCGCGCCAATGGAAGACGTTACCGACGTAGGTTTTCGTCTTTTATGCAAAAAATATGGAGCGGACATGGTCTATACCGAATTTGTTTCAGCAGATGCTTTGATACGAAACGTGAAGCGTACCGAGCAAAAACTGACCTTGCACGATGAAGAACGACCTGCCGCCATTCAGATATACGGTCGTGATGTAGATTCGATGTCCGAAGCGGCAAAGATCTGCGAAGAAGCCAATCCCGATATCATTGATTTGAATTTTGGCTGTCCCGTAAAGCGTGTAGCTACCAAAGGCGCCGGTTCAGGACTATTGCAAAATATTCCGCGTATGCTGGATATTACATCTGCTGTCGTAAATGCGGTTAAAAAACCGGTAACGGTAAAAACCCGTCTTGGTTGGGATGATAATAACAAGATAATCGTTGATTTAGCCGAAAAGTTACAAGATTGTGGCATTGCCGCATTGACTATTCACGGCAGAACACGTTCGCAAATGTACAAAGGAGATGCTGATTGGACATTGATTGGAGCGGTAAGAAATAATCCGCGAATGAAAATCCCCATCATCGGAAACGGAGACGTAACCACTCCGGAACGTGCCAAGGAATGTTTTGACCGATACGGTGTAGATGGAGTAATGATTGGTAGGGGAAGCATCGGGAGACCTTGGATTTTTCAAGAAATAAGCCACTATTTAGCCACCGGGAAACTCATTACACCGCTTACTTTCAACGAGCAAAAAGCCATTCTTAAGCAACAGGTTTTAAATTCGATAGATTGGTTGGACGAGCGAAGGGGTATTTTACATTCTCGTCGGCATTTAGCTGCCAGTCCCGCTTTCAAAGGTATTCCAAATTTCAAGGAAACCCGTATCGCCATGCTTCGCGCTTCTACTAAAGATGAACTTTTCGGAATTATTGATACTATCGAACTCTGAATAGCTGAGAAATAAATATTAAACGAAATAAATTATGTCATTAACAAACCGCGCTTCCTGGATTGGGAGCTTAATTATCGCAACAACGCTTATGATTACAAGTTGTAACAGTAGCAAAAACAACGAACAAACACCGGGTATTCTTCTTGAAAATTTGGATACGACTGCCATTCCCGGTAACGATTTTTACCAATTCGCCACAGGTGGTTGGCAAAAACTGAATCCCTTAACGGGCGAATATTCCCGTTTTGGAAGTTTTGATAAATTGGCGGAAAATAACCGCGAGCAGCTCAAAGGCTTAATTGAAGAAATCGCTTCAAAACCGGCCGAAAAAGGCAGTGTAGAGCAGAAAATTGCCGACCTTTTCAACCTGGCAATGGATAGCGCGAAACTCAACGAAGACGGCGTATCGCCTATTCAAGAAGATTTACAAAAAATCACTTCTCTGACTGATACAAAGGCTTTGGCAGCTTATCTTCCCGAAATGATGAAACAGGGTATCAGTCCCTTTTTCCATCTTTATGTAGATGCAGACCCGATGAATAGCAACGAGTACCTGATTCAGACTTACCAAGGTGGAATGGGACTCGGACAGCGTGATTATTATTTGGACAGTGATGAAAATACGAAGAATATACGTCAAAAGTACGCCGATTTTGTAACGCTGATGTTTCAAAAAGCCGGCTATTCTTCCGAAGAAGCCGATAAAAATCGCGATGCGGTAATGCGTATCGAAACACGTTTGGCAAAATCGGCTTACGACAATGTAAAATTGCGCGATCCACATGCCAATTACAATAAAATGACTGTAGCCGAGTTGCAAAAGTTGGTTCCACAAGTAGATTGGAATTTGTTTTTGAGCGGCTTCGGGTTAAAAGCTGTTCAAAGCCTTTCCATTTCTCAAAAAGAACAATTGCAGGAAGTAGGCAAAATACTTGCCGATGAGCCATTGGACGCACAAAAAGCATACTTGACTTGGAACGTCATTAATTCTTCCGCTTCATTTCTTAGCGACGAAATAAACCGGCTTAATTTTGATTTTTACGGCAAAGTATTGTCCGGCAAGGAGACACAACAACCCCGTTGGAAACGCGCGGTCAGCACCGTTGACGGATCGCTTGGCGAAGCGGTAGGGCAGATGTACGTAAAAAAATATTTTCCACCCACTTCCAAAGAACGGATGGTTAATTTGGTCAAAAATTTACAAACGGCTCTTGGAGAGCGAATCGATTTACTCGATTGGATGAGCGATAGCACCAAAATAAAAGCACACGAGAAGTTGAATACCTTTCACGTAAAAATAGGGTATCCCGACAAATGGCGCGACTATACATCGTTAGAGATAAAACGCGACAGTTACTGGGCAAACATTAAACGCGCCAATCAATTTGAAAGCGATTACATGTTTGCCAAAATCGGCAAACCGGTGGATAAGGACGAATGGTTGATGAGACCGCAGACGGTTAACGCGTACTACAATCCATCTACCAACGAAATTTGTTTTCCTGCCGGGATTTTACAGTATCCGTTTTTTGACATGAATGCGGATGATGCTTTCAACTATGGCGCGATTGGCGTTGTAATCGGTCATGAAATGACGCACGGATTTGATGATCAAGGTCGCCAGTACGATAAGGACGGTAATCTCAAAGATTGGTGGACGGAAGATGATGCTGAAAAATTCACTGAACGCGCCAACGTTTTAGCCGATTTTTTTGATAATATCGAAGTGGCACCCGGTGTCAATGCCAACGGTAAATTCACATTAGGTGAAAATATAGCGGACTACGGCGGTTTGCAGGTTTCGCATTACGCTTTTCAGAAAGTATTGAAAGAAGCTCCACTTGCCAACAAAGACGGATTTACACCGGATCAGCGTTTTTTCTTGGCATATGCCAATGTGTGGGCAGGAAACATTCGTTCCGAAGAAATTTTGAAACGAACCAAAACAGATCCCCACTCACTTGGAAAATGGCGCGTAAATGGTGCTTTACCACATATTAATGCTTGGTATGACGCTTTCCAAATTCAACCAACGGACAGTATGTATCTTGCGCCTGAAAAACGTGCTTCCATTTGGTAGTGCTAAGTTAACAAAAAATAATAAACCCCTAATCTTCATCGGTCAGGGGTTTGTTTTTCTTTCGGTTATATGTTTTTTTCGATGTTGCTATCTTCTGATAATTTACGGGCTTTCCGTGTGTTCTGATTTCTGATTCTCGGCTTTCTTTTCGCGCTTGCTTCAATACGCTTTTTACGATATTTTCTTTTTTCTTCCGTTTTTTCATGTGTTTAAAATTTATTTTTCACATTAAGGACACATGGAACACGCCATTAATCATTCTCTTGTGTGTCAAAATTATTTCATATGGCTGTTTCATGATTTACTCTGTTATTTCACGGTCGTTATCGTTACCATTCTCACTTCGTCCTCCACTTCTTCTATTTCCACGCTTACCGCATTTTCGGGCAATATTTCTTCAATATTCTCAGCCCACTCTATGAAGCACAAATTGCCACTGTAAAAGTATTCTTCCGCCCCCAAATCGAGTGCTTCCCGTACTTTATTAATCCGGTAACAGTCAAAGTGATAAATAATTTCACGATCTTTCGTTTCGTATTCGTTTACAATGGAAAACGTAGGACTATTTACCGCTTGTTGTACTCCCATTTCTTCGCATATGGCTTTGATAAATGTGGTCTTTCCGGCTCCCATTTTACCGTAAAAACAATAGACTTTTTCCGGATTATTTTTCAGGTGGGTTACGAATTGTTTTGCTGTAAACTTCAGGGTGTGCAGGTTTCGTATTGTTAAAATGGTAAGCATAAGTTATTTAATTGTTTACTGATCAATAATTTTTCGTTAGCCAATGTTTGAAAAAAACGTCATACACTTGGTAATTTTTCCCGTCCATGTGAATGTTTTCTAAAATCAAATCTTTTTCAATAAGAGCACCGAGTATTCTTCTTGAGTTTGTTGACGCGCCAATTTTATATTTCATCAAAAAATCTTGCGCTGTGGGTTGTTCTATTTTCCCTTCCTTGGCTACCGCGATGAGATAGTTCCATTGCGCCGAAGTGAGCAATTCACGTATTTGTGTATATTGCGCGTTGTTTTCTGTCAGCAACGTATCCAACACAGCCAATATATCTTCTCGTTTAATGGTCGGTATTCTTTCTTCAAAAAGTCGGTTACATACTTTCTGTGTGTGGTAGGTGAAGCCTTCGGTCCAATCTAAAATAAATGCGGTATCTTCTTCGCCTATTTCATAACCTGCTGATATAAAATGATTCTGTATAAAACCAATGTATTTCTCTGTTGCTATTTTTTCCAAATTCAGGAAGCTCGTACTCTGATAAAAAGGTTTTTTGGTATTTGCGAAAATATCCAGCATAATACTTCGTTTACTTCCCGAAAATAGGAACGAAACATTGTGCAAATGCTGGATTTCTGTCCGCAAAATCGCTTCCATGTTTGTCTGCGGATACTCCCGCACTTGCTGAAATTCGTCAATTGCCACTACAACCTGTTTTTTTTGACTTTCCAGAAACTGCCAGATATTTCGTAACGTTTGCTGTTTTTCGCCTTCGTTTTGATAGGTTATCTCAATTTGTGGCGCACCACTTACACTATCGAATCGTATCAGTGGACGAAGTCCTTTCAGAAAATTCCAAAACTTCTCACCGACACTTGTGTTTTCCGGAAATTCACGAATAATACTCTCCGAAAGTACTTTTATAAAATCTTCGTGATTTCGTGTAGCAAAAATATCAACGTACAAGCAGATGTAATCGTTCGATTTCTTCAAATCGTCAAATAGACGTAATATCAATCCCGATTTACCTAAACGTCTTGGCGAGACCAAGGTTACGTTTGTTTTCGAGTCAATATTTTTTTTGAGACTGCGCAATTCATCTTCTCTGTCGCAAAAATATTCCTGAGAAACAAAACCTGAAATGATAAATGGATTTACTCTCATGTCCTGAATTTTTGACAAATATAAAAAAAATATTTTATTTGAATGATAATAGTTAAACTATTTTAGATAAACTGTTTTAGTTTATTTTTTCTATATTTAATCCCTTTTCCCGTCCAAATTCACAGCTCCTTGTACTTACATATCAGAATATTGATTTCTCACACGTTTATTTTAGGATTAAAATGCTTATAAATAATTGATGCTCTGTTAGTTCCTATTATTTTTTCTATGTCAGGAAATTCAGCCAATTTAATTCGCTTAACGCTTTTAAAGTGCTTCAATAATTCACTTTTCGTCTTTTCACCGATTCCTTTGATTGAATCCAGTTCGGAAGCCGTCTGTTTCTTACTTCGTTTATCTTGGTGAAATTTGATGGCAAACCGGTGTACTTCTTCCTGAATAAACGCTAATAGTTTAAACAAAGTTTCATTTGGTTTCAGTCCTATTTCTTTCGGTGGGAAGCCAAAAAGTAATTCGCGAGTTCGATGTCGATCATTTTTAGCAAGTCCTGCGATTGGGATTTTCAGGTTAAGTTCGTCTTCCACCACTTTTCG
>JBKEBE010000136.1:0-15345 GCA_047973025.1 Paludibacteraceae bacterium | reverse complement strand
AGCCACGAGCGATTTGGCTACAGAAGCGGGAATGCGAGCGGTAAAAGATGCCGGATTAGAACCGAAAGACATTGACTTAATCATTGTGGCGACCGCCACACCCGACCGTAAAGCGCCGTCTACAGCAGCGTTCGTACAACACAAGTTAAAGGCTTATAACGCGGCGGCTTTCGATCTGGCTGCCGTATGCAGCGGTTTCTTGTTTGGAATGTCGGTGGCATCGCAATACATAGCTTCGGGTGTTTACAACAATGTGCTGGTTATCGGTGCCGATACATTTTCCAAAATAACCGATTGGAGTAGGAGAGACGCTATATTCTTCGGAGATGGAGCCGGTGCGGCGGTGATTTCGCACGCCAACGTTACCGAAGGATTTCTGGCTTACCGACTTTACACCGACACGTCTGAAGAAATGTTGGGATTTACCGTTCCGGCAGGTGGTTCCGAAAATCCGCTGACGGAGTCGAATATGAATGAACAGTATTTTCGGATGAATGGGAAAATGGTCTTTCAATCTGCGGTAAAAGTGCTTCCCAAAGCCATCAATCAGGTGTTGGCAGATACAGGATTGTCCGTAAATGACATTGACTTGATGATTCCGCACCAGCCCAGCATCCGCATTCTGCAAAAAACAGCAGAAATCATCGGACTCCCCTTTGAAAAAGTGATGACCAATATGGACAAATACGCCAATACTTCGGGGGGAACGATTCCCATCCTGCTTGACGAAACCAAAAAATCGGGTAAGCTGAAAAAAGGAGACATTGTACTTTTCGCGGCTGTGGGAAGCGGCTGGACTTACGGTGCGTCGCTTATCAAATGGGCTTAAATTTCACAAAAAAATAGAACGATTTTGACCGATTTAAAAAATACCTGCCTGCTAACCAACGACGTGGAAACAACTTCTATTGTCAATGGTGGCTTGCGTGCCGAAACCGGCGTAAAGGTGCGGAAAGAAGGGATGCCCCGCTTGCTGGACTTGTACGCCAAATACGATGTAAAAGCCACTTTCTTTTTCATCGCTGATTTTGCAAAAGAGTGTCCCGAAATTGTGCGGATGGTTCAACCCTACGGACACGAAGTGGCTTGCCACGGCTTGACGCACGACCACCGGAAGGCGTTCGACACGATGAGTCTCGATGAGCAAAAAAGGCATCTTTCCGAAGCAAAAAAAATACTGGAAGATATTGCCGGCGAAGAAGTGGTTTCGTTTCGAGCGCCGGCGTTGCGGGTAAACGAATTTACGCCACCGGCATTGATTGAAACAGGTTTCAGAATTGACAGTTCGGTTGCTCCACAACGCGTCGATATGTTTATGTCGCTCGGCAGTAAGAAAAAACTGGCTTGGCTCAAAGCACCGAGAACACCCTATTTTACCGCCGAAAATAATTTGGCAAGAAAAGGAAACTCCACGTTATTCGAGATTCCGGTATCATCTTTCGCTTTCCCGTACATCGGGACATTTATGCGAATCTCTCCCGCGCTAAACAAGGCGACACGACTTTTTTTGTATCAAGAAACAAAAAATACGAATAAACCCATCAATTTCCTTATTCATCCCAACGAGCTTATTGAAGAAGAAAGTCTGCATCTGAAAACTGAAAAACGAGCCGGAAATATTGTCTCTTATTTGCTGTCAGACGTGCTTCGTCGCCGTCTGAAACAAAAAAATCTCGGACTTGCAGCCCGAGACTTGTATGAAGATGAAATTGCGTTTTGGAAACAGAAAAACTATCAATTCAAAACGATGAAAGAATTACTGTAACGATTCTTTATCCGAAAAACCACTTGTGCAACGCGCCAAAATGCTCTTGATACAGTTTGAAAGCGTCTTCCAGAATTCCAACAGCCGTTTGTTTGTCAAAGTACTTTTCGACCGTTACCGTTTTCCCTTCCAATTTTGTATAGTCTTCAAAGAAACTCATCGTTTCGGTAATCATGTGTGGTGGAAGTTCCGATATGTCGTTGTAATGGTTCACACTCGGATCGCCGGCAGCCACGGCAATGATTTTGTCGTCCGCTTCGCCATTGTCAAGCATCCGCATCACGCCTATGATTTTAGCCGGCACGATACAAAGCGGTACAACTTCGATTTGCGAAAGGATAAGGATGTCCAAGGGGTCTTTGTCTTCGCCGTAGCTTTGTGGAATAAATCCGTAATTTGCCGGATAATAGACAGATGAATACAGCACGCGGTCTAATTTTAGTAATCCACTCTCTTTATCCAATTCGTATTTGGCGCGAATGCCTTTCGGTATCTCGATAATACCGTTAACAATGTCCGGTATGTTGTCGCCGGGCGATACGTGATGCCATGGATTGAAATTGTTCCTCATTTTGTTGTCTTGTATTTTCTCTGAATATGCTATTTAGTAACTAATAATCTGATGCGTGTGATCTTTCGTCTTAATTTCTTTCGGTAAGATAACCCGCTCAATGACACCGTTTTCATCAATGATAAACGTGGTGCGGAACATACCCATATACGTTCTGCCATACATGGATTTCTCTCCCCACGTGCCAAATTGTTCGGAAAGGGATTTATCTACGTCTGCGATTAAATCAAACGGAAGCACTTGCTTTTCAATGAATTTTCGATGCGATGCTTGTGAATCGGCACTTACGCCGAGTACTTCGTAGCCCTTCGCTCTAAGGTCTGAGAAGTTATCTCTTAGGTTGCAGGCTTGCGCGGTGCATCCGGGTGTATTGTCTTTTGGGTAAAAATAAAGGACTAATTTTTTACCTTTGAAATCACTTAACTTGATTTCTTTCCCATTTTGGTCGAGTCCTAGTACCGCAGGTGCTTTGTCGCCTATTTGAAGTGCCATTGTATTGTTTGGATAAACTTATCTGTGAATCGAATTAAAAATCAAAATTACAATATTTATTTAATATAAATACGATTTTTTGAAAAAGAAAATGCCGAACGCAAAGTCCGGCATTTTAACTCGTGTATTGTTTTTACAAAACACCTTGTGCTGTCATTGCCTTGGCAACTTTCATAAAACCGGCAATATTGGCGCCTTTCACATAATTGATATATCCGTCCGGTTCTGTACCGTATTTTGTACAAGCATCGTGAATGTCGCTCATGATGCGTTGTAGTTTTTCGTCAACTTCTTCGCGAGTCCAGCTCAGACGCATGGAGTTTTGAGTCATTTCAAGTCCCGAAGTAGCTACTCCGCCGGCGTTCGCGGCTTTACCCGGAGCATATAGAATTTTGTTTTTCAAGAAAATTTCAACAGCTTCAGGTGTGGAAGGCATATTCGCACCTTCGGATACAGCGATACAACCATTACTTATAAGTGTTTGTGCATCATCGCCATTTAGTTCGTTTTGTGTGGCGGAAGGCAACGCTATGGTACATTTTTCATTCCACGGACGACCACCTTCTACGTATTTACAGTTGTATTTTTCGGCATATTCGCGTATCCTGCCCCGATATACGTTTTTCAACTCAAAAATATAAGCCAACTTTTCGCTGTCAATTCCATTCTCGTCATAGATATATCCGTTACTATCCGAGAATGTAACGACTTTTCCACCCAGTTCAATCACTTTTTCGGCGGTATAAGTGGCTACGTTTCCGGATCCGGAAATTGCTACCACTTGACCTTTCAAGTCATTAATTCCCTTCAGTTTAAGCATGTTCATCAAGAAATAAATATTACCGTATCCGGTTGCTTCCGGACGGATAAGCGAACCGCCAAATTCAAGACCCTTACCGGTAAGCGTACCTGTGTTCTCGCGAGCCAATTTTTTGTACATCCCATACATGTAAGCTACTTCGCGACCGCCTACACCTATATCGCCTGCCGGAACATCCGTTTCGGGTCCGATGTGGTGCCAAAGTTCAAGCATAAACGCCTGACAAAAACGCATGATTTCGGCATCCGATTTTCCTTTTGGGTTAAAATCGGAACCACCTTTACCGCCACCCATCGGGAGTGTTGTCAAGGCATTTTTGAATGTTTGTTCAAAAGCTAAAAATTTCAGTATAGACGGACTTACAGAAGCATGAAAGCGCATACCTCCTTTGTAAGGACCTATGGCGTTGTTGTGTTGTACTCGATAAGCCATATTGGTATGTACTTGTCCTTTATCATCTACCCAAGTAACTCGAAATGAAAAGATACGATCCGGAATGCAAAGTCGTTCAATTAAATTCAGCTTCTCGAATTCCGGAAACTGATTATATACATCTTCTATTGATTCCAATACTTCATGTACTGCCTGATGATATTCTAATTCATTGGGAAAGCGTCTTTTCAAATCGTCTAATACTTGTTCTGTTTTCATATTGTATAGTTAATTGATAAAATTAAATTGTCGGCAAAAGTAGTGTAAAAAAATGAAAAATCTACGAAAAAACAACATAAATCTACGAAAAGATAATAGAAATAGGATTTTACGGTATAAAAATGCACAATTTGATACTTTTTGTCTCGAAGTTGTTTGATAAATATGTTTGTAAAAAAAAATGGATTTTAGATAGCCAAATCAAGAAAATAGTTTAATTTTGCATTTCAAATTTGGAAAGCTGCCGGAGTGGTCGAACGGGTCGCACTCGAAATGCGGTGTACGGGCAACTGTACCGGGGGTTCGAATCCCTCGCTTTCCGCTTTTTGAATGAGTTATTTGTGTTAACGGTTTGCTGGAATCTCTAAGGTTATGTCTAAAAATAAACTTTGTCATCAATGTAAGACTCGTCGTTTTCGAGTAAAAAACAAGAAAGGTGAAGTGGTTGTTGTAACCGTAAACAAAGATAATAAAGTTGAACCTATTTACGAAGAAACATCATTGGAAGGTTACGAATTAGATACATTGTACTGTTTAGGGTGTTCGTGGAAAGGTAGCGTAAATAATTTGATTTAATATTTTTTTTTTGTAAAATCGGAATTTATCGTACCTTTGCAACCCAAATCCACAAGGAGTAGGAGAGTGCGGGATGTAGCTCAGCCCGGTTTAGAGTACTCGTCTGGGGGGCGAGTGGTCGCTGGTTCGAATCCAGTCATCCCGACAAAAACAAAAAACCTTGTACATCAACTGATATACAAGGTTTTTGTTTTAATGCATCTTTGACTTTGATTTATCCTGTATTGCGAAATTATATCCTTACTTCTATTCCGTTGTTTTTTAGGAAAATTTTTAGGTTCGGTATTTCAATTTCCTGATAGTGAAAAATACTTGCGGCGAGTGCGGCATCGGCTTTTCCGCGTGTAAAAGCTTCTACGAAATGTTGCATGTTACCTGCGCCACCGCTCGCGATGACGGGGACGTTTACGGCTTCGGATACAGTTTGCGTTATGTCCAGTGCAAAACCGTCCTTCGTCCCGTCATGATTCATTGATGTCAATAATATCTCGCCGGCTCCAAGTTCAACGGCTCGTTTCGCCCAATCCACGGTTTTAAAATCCGTTGCAATTCTACCGCCATTTAAGAAGACGTACCATTCGCCATCGACAAACTTGGTATCAATGGCTAAAACCACACACTGCGAACCGAAATCTGTTGCTAAATCTTTAATCAACTGTGGATTGCGAAATGCGGCTGTATTTACCGAGATTTTATCCGCGCCACAATTCAGGAGGAATGAGACATCTTCTACAGAAGAAATACCTCCTCCGACAGTGAAAGGGATATTAATTTCGGCAGCTACGCGCGAAACTAATTCCGAAAGGGTCTTTCGCTTCTCATTCGTAGCAGTTATGTCTAAAAAAACAAGTTCATCCGCTCCCATTTCGGCATAGCGTTTCCCAAGTTCTACGGGGTCTCCTACATTGCGAATATCAACGAAATTGATTCCTTTGACCGTTTTTCCTTCTTTCACATCCAAGCAGGGGATGATTCTTTTGGCAAGCATATGTTTGTTTTGGGATAAAGTGAAATGTGAGTTTATAGTTCTTGATTATTCTGTGCGATGTTTTCTTCCGAGACAATCACATCTTCAAACCGATTAATGTAATTTTTATCAAAAGGACGTTTTAATCTGACATAATTTTCGGTGAATCCGTACATGACTTCGTGATCTCTTTTGGCTTCCCAAAGCACTTTAGACGACCTTCCGATCTGTTGCTTGTAAAATGCTTTCGTTTTGTCATCCGAAATTCGGTGTAGCAGATCACTTCTTCGTTTACGCTCTTTCAATGCCACGTTGTGCTCTATTTCAAGCATTTTTGTGCCAGAACGTTCGGAATAGGTAAAAACATGCAGTTGAGAAAAATCAATGTCGCGAAGAAATTTGACGCTTTCATCAAACAATTTGTCCGTCTCGCCACGTACCCCAACGATCGTATCGACACCGATAAAAGCGTCCGGTAAATGGTGGCGGATACGACTTATTTTATCGCCAAAATCTTCTTGGGTGTATCGTCGTCTCATCAATTTTAAAACATCGTTACTTCCGCTTTGCAACGGGATGTGAAAGTGGGGCATGAAAAGCCTGCTTTGAGCGACAAACCGGATGATCTCTTCTGTAAGCAGATTGGGCTCGATGGATGAGATACGAAATCGAACATCCGCGTCGATTCTGTCTAACTCACGTATTAAATCGACGAATGTTTCGTCATTTCTTTTTCCAAATTCACCGGTGTTTACTCCCGTCAATACGATTTCTTTTGCGCCTTGCTCGATTGTGTCCATAGCTATATTGACTGTATCGGAAATTGTACCGCTCCGACTGTGTCCGCGAGCTAACGGTATGGTACAAAACGAACAATAGTAGTCGCACCCATCCTGAATTTTTAAGAAATAGCGTGTACGGTCATCGTGTGAAACAGACGGACGAAATTCTTTTATTTTCAAAATGTCGGCGCGACAGATTTTGCTATCGATCGTGTTTTTTTTTAAGTACGAAAGCACATCAAATTTCTCGTTGGCTCCCAGCACCAGATCGACTCCTTCAATTTTCGATATTTCTTCAGGCTTCAACTGGGCATAGCAACCGGTAACAATCATTTTGGCGTTGGGGTGCATGCGGTTTAGCCGACTGATAGCTTGACGGCACTTGTGGTCGGCAGTATCCGTAACCGAACACGTGTTGATAATGCATATATCCGCTTCTTCTCCCGCTCTGGCTCGTGCGTAACCATGCTCGGAAAGCTGCTTTCCGATTGCCGAAGTTTCGGCAAAATTCAGCTTGCAACCGAGTGTGTGGTACACCACCTTTTTATTTTGAAATATTGTGTTGTCAATCATTTTTGAAAAAAATAAGAACAGCTAAAAAGTATCTGTAAACAAGGAATGAATAATTACGCGCGCAAAGTTAGCAAAAATAAAGAAATGTACTAAAGTGATTGACGTTGCGATATTTTATTTAACTTTGCCAAACAAGATTAATTGGAGCTAATGTCAAACATGAAAATTTTTTATCTTCTTTTTTCACTTATCATTTTCGTAGATCTCTCTGCTCAGGTAGCTGTTTCTGTACCTTCTATCCATCGATCGAGCCGAGAGAAATCGCATAGTGAACCTTTAAATATTTCGACGACGGGGATTGTTACCGCAAAAATTTCAGGCAAGGATAGGATTGGCGGTTTTTTTATTCAAGATGAAGTGGGAGACGACAATCCGGCAACACCAGACGGTATTTTTGTAAAATGTGTCGAAGATGTATTTATTGAAATTGGCGAAAAAATAACAATTACGGCAACGATCAATACCGAAGAAGGTATTCCGATTTTGGAACAAGTGTCTGACATCAAGATTGTAAGTGAAAATAATGCAGTAACTCCCGTAAAAATTAAATATGGAATAAACAATCCAAATTTATCGGCTTACAGTGGAATGTTGGTCGAATTCGATCAAACGCTTTGGGTAAATGACAATTACTATTTAGCCCGATATGGCGAACTGGAACTTGGTGTAAAACGTAAACTGATTCCTACGAATGGTGCCTTTCCGGGCACATCGGAATATGCGGCTTTGGTAAATGAGAACGCGCTTTCTCCAATAATCTTAGACGACGGCTATTCGACGAGTTACAAAACCCCCATCGTTTTCGCGGATGAAAACGGTACGCGCAGAATGGGGGAGAGGGTCGATAACCTGCAGGGAGTTTTGAGTTATACCAATGGAAATTACGTGATTGTACCGTCGCATTCTCCGGTATTATTTTATGGAAATCCGCGAAAAGAACAACACGACGATATTGGAAATTACAACTTAAAAATTTGCGGATTTAATTTGGAGTATTATCTGACTTCGAGCAACAATTCGTCGTTTGGACCTTCAACACCGCAAGAACTAAACCGCCAGCATGCCAAGATCTTGGACGCGTTGCTAAAGATCGATGCAGATATATACGGATTAGTAGAAATAGAAATGGGACAGGATGCGTTGAAAAAATTGGCTGATGCCATGAATGCTTCCACCGGAACGAACAATTACACCTACGTAAACGATGGCTCAAGTGTCAACGGAACATACACCAAGGCAGGGTATCTATACCGTTCGGACAAAGTAAGACCGTATAATTCGATCAGACACATAAACTCGCCAAGTCCGTACAATCGTAAGAAGTTGCAGGGTTTTACCCACATTATAACCGATGAAAGATTCATGTTAAGCGTCAATCACTTCAAAGCCAAAAGCGGTTGTCCCGGCTCCGGTGCAGACGCGGATCAAGGTGACGGACAAGGATGTTTTAACGCTGCACGCGCTGCAGAAGCCGAAGCGGTTATCAATAGTATTCATTCGAACAAATCATACTTCAATGATGACGATGCCTTGGTAATAGGAGATCTAAATGCGTATGCGAAAGAAGACCCTATTTCAAGATTTACAGATGCCGATTACACCGATTTGTTGCATTATTTTCATGGCGATAGTGCTTATAGTTATGTTTATCGGGACGAAGCAGGTTACTTGGACCACGCTTTGGCAAATGAAAGTATGCTTAAACAAATTACCGGTGCAACTGTTTTTCACATCAATTCGGATGAACCGTCCATGTTTGAATATAGTGAATCGGCATTTCAGCCTAATATGTTCCGGTCATCCGATCATGACCCGGTAATTATTGGCATTGCGTTGGGTCAAAGCTCCACAGAGAATACGGTAGATGAAAAAGTAAAAATATATCCTTCGGTAGTAAATGATTATTTGCATGTAAAAGATGCAACGAATTTCTACATACAACTTTATGCTTTGAGTGGTATAAAACTATATCAGAGTCAGATAAATACCAACGAATTTGATCTAAACATCAAAAATACGGTAGGATTGATTTCGGGTATCTATATTGTACGTGTTTTAGGAGAAGGAAGAATAATTTATCAATTGATTGTGGTAAAATAAACTGTTTTTTTAGGAAAATAGATTTTGTCGTTCAGATTATTTTTATACCTTTGCACTCGCTATCTGAAAATGCGGCTGTGGCGTAATTGGTAGCCGCGCTAGACTTAGGATCTAGTGCCGAGAGGCGTGGGGGTTCGAGTCCCTTCAGCCGCACCGGAAGAGGCTCTCGAACGAGATGCCTCTTTTTTGTCTTTTATCGTTTACTCCGGAGCAATCGTGTTATCCTGCCTGTGCTTTAACTTGTTAGCCCCCCTTTTAGGCTATGTAAAAATAGACAGATTGTCTATCATATTCGGTCGATAAATTATCAATTGGTTGTTTTTTACTTCATATTTGCAGGTTTTTAGTATTTTTGACCTGTCTTCTTGCAAATACGCATGCAACCAAAGCAGAAAGATAGAAATAGAACCGTATGTTTTTGGGGTTGACGAGGTAGGTTATGCCCGAAACATCCAATAATTTTTTTTAGCGTAAGAGTGGATTAGGGAATGTTTGGAGGTGTGCTTGGTTGATTCGACAAAAAGAGATAGCTTATCCAAGCAACGATAGAATGATACTAAAAACGAGTTTCTTGAGGCTCGACTAAATACTGTAATTATGTCAGATAGAAGAATGCATCGGATAGATGTAGTAACTCAGCCACTGCTACGGTTTATGAGACAAGAGCGATCCGGTGGAATTGTCCTCGTGATAAGCGTCATCGTTGCTCTTTTCTTTGCAAACTCACCATGGGCGGGCGAATATTTTCATGTTTTAGAGAATAAAATCGGTTTTCAATTTAACGATACACCGTTCTTGAAATATAGTCTGCATCACTGGATTAACGATGGTTTGATGGCAATTTTCTTTTTCGTGGTAGGTCTGGAGTTGAAACGCGAAATTGTAGCCGGAGAGCTTTCCAACCCGCGAAACGCGCTACTTCCAATCGGTGCCGCTATTGGCGGAATGCTGGTTCCCGCTTTGATTTATGTATCTCTAAATCCATCCGGAGAAGCCGGTGGAGGATGGGGAATACCTATGGCAACGGATATCGCATTCGCGCTCGGCGTATTACATCTTTTAGGAAAACGAGTACCTGTTTCACTGAAAGTTTTTATTACCGCCTTAGCCATTGTCGATGATTTAGGTGCCGTATTGGTAATTGCATTTTTTTACACATCCGAAATCTCTGTTCAAAGTCTGTTGATTGGTTTGAGTTTTGTGTTGGTAATGTACATCGGAAACAAAATGGGCATACGAAACCTTTTGTTTTACGCGTTGATGGGTATCGTAGGTGTATGGATAGCTTTCTTACTTTCAGGAGTGCACGCTACCATTGCATCGGTTTTGGCCGCTTTTACTATTCCGGCTGATGTCGGGATAAAGGAAAATGTCTATATCGAAAGGCTCAAAACCACGATAAGCAAATTCAGAAGCATCAAACCAAACGAAAAATCTACGCTGACAAGCGAGCAAGTTCACCTGTTAGAAGAGGTTAAAAAAGACACCAATTGTGCCATTCCGCCACTACAACGCCTCGAACACGCGATGCACCCATTCGTTACTTTTTTTGTGCTGCCTATTTTCGCCTTAGCCAATGCCGGAGTATCCTTTCAAATTGATGTAAGCGAACTGTTCAATACCCATGTTGCCGTGGGAGTTTCAGCAGGCCTTTTAGTGGGAAAAGTGGTCGGAATTGTCGGATTCACACTACTCATCGTAAAACTGAAGATCGCAACATTTCCTGCGGGCATGAGCCTTAAAAATCTTTTTGGAGTAGCGCTATTGGCATCTATCGGATTTACGATGTCGTTATTTATTACTTCGCTTGCGTTTTCTTCCGAAGTTTTAATTACACAGGCTAAAATCGGTATTTTCGTTGCATCAATTGTTGGAGGAGGATTGGGATATATTGTCTTGAGAAATAACAAAGAGAATGAACCCACGTAGAAATAAAGGTTGAAGCAACACGGTTTTAAAGACTATAAATCTTTCAACAAGATATGTTCGTTGATTTTATCCGTTTCATCTTGGATAGCAAGCATTTTTTGCCAGAAAGCATCCATTTCATCGTTTTTAGATTCTAAAAATAGTTCGGATCCACGCATTGTTATCTTTGCATCCATCAGTTTGATAGTCAGCTGATTGATGTCAATAGCCGGTTGAAATACCGTTTTGGAATCATCAATAATAACTTCCGAAATAATCGCCGAATTTTTTAACGTATTGATAATCTGATTGACAATACGGATCGGCATCTTGTACTTCTCCACAATTTCGTCAACGGTGTAAGGCGCTTCGTTATTTTCGAAACGTTTCACGATGCAGTAAGCGACAAAATAGGTCAGATACTTTTTATATCGACTACTGATGTTGTCCGAGTCCCGTCGATAGTCAAAGTTTTTCAGGTTTTGCGATGTGTATGAAATTTCCGCCCCAATCAAGAATATCAGGCAAGAAATGTTAATCCAAAGCAAAAGAAGAGGAATAGCGGCAAATCCTCCATAGATTGCGTTGTATCGCGTAAGGTTGATCTGACCACTCACGTATAGCCCCTGGAATAGCTGGAAAATAATTCCGACAATCATTCCGGCTATCAAGGCGTTCAAAAAACGTACTTTCGTGTTTGGAATAATCCAATACATCAGCGTAAAAATCAGTCCGGAAACGATGTACGGAACAACGGATAATAGAAACTGTATGAAAGGGGAGAATATTTCAAAAAGAAAAGTCGTTTTTAAAATATTATTGATATAAATGGAAAGACCGGCGGATACGGCTATAAGAATGGGAAAAATCAAAATACCCGAAAAATAAATGGTAAATTGCTTTAGTACTGAACGCGACTTTTCAACTTGCCAAATATCGTTAAGCACGAGCTCTATTTGAGAAAAAAGATTATAAACCGAATAAATAAGGATAATCAATCCGATTCCTAAGAATACGCCTCCGGTCATCGTATCCAAATATTTTCTTACAAAGCCCATGACCGTAGGAATCATGTCTGCCTGCACTACGAAGCTATCTTGAAGCACTTCTTCAATATTTTTTTCGATACCGAAGCCTTTTGCGATTGCAGAAATCAATGCGAACAGCGGTACAATGGCAAACGTGATGGAGTAGGTAAGAGCGGCAGAGCGGATTCCCAGTTTGTTTGTCCCAATACCTTTGATAGACAAAAAGATCGTCTTCAACGTGTTGTATAAAGCACGCCTCCCTTTGGATAATTCGCTGCCGGTAAAGCGCCAAATATCGTACCTAAGAAACTTCAAGAAATGCTTGATAGATTCTATTAATTTCTTCATGTGTTGCTTGTCCTGTTTGGTGTTCATTTGTGATGCTCGTACGAAAAAAAAACAGCAGATCTATAAGCCGGGTTCTGTTTCTCATCCACGAATGGGGACGAAACGTTTGTCATTTATCTGGGACTTGCGTTACCGCAAGCCTCTAGCAATCTACCCTCCGGCATCGGACGAGCTACCCTGATGCGCCGGTTTACTTGATCTTGCAACCCATAAGGCGTACGGCAAACCGTGTCGCCACGGCTTCCGGCGAGCTCTTACCTCGCCTTTTCACCCTTTCCCCGACAGACTCTGTCAGGGTGGTTATTTTCTGTTACGCTACTTTGCCGTTGCCGGCAACTTCCCGTTAGGAAATATGGTGCTCTGTGTTGCCCGGACTTTCCTCTCCGATACGATCATATCGAAGCGACAAACCGATCTGCTGTATCATACAAAGGTAAGTAATCTGCAAGAATTATTTTAATATTTTGAAATTTAAAATAGAATACAGAATTAAACTTGTGATTCGTTTGAACGTTTTTACCTTTTCTCTCGGTTGTTTAGAGTGCTGTCCCCCTGCAAGAAAGGACAAAATCCACATCAAAGTAGTACTCGCGAATCATTCAATATCTCACGTGTATTCCTTGTCTTTTTCAGAAAAACGAAGTTAAATTTGGATAAAAAAGTACGTTGTCGTCCTACTTTTTTAGTGGAATATCCCCAGTTTATGGTATGAAAATACTACGATGGTGGTATTTTACGGTAAGATACGCTGTCGTACTTTTGTCAATATAAAAAAATAAATTTTAATACATGAAATCAAATACAATTTGTCCCATCTCCAACAAAAAAATCGATGAGCACGTGGCTCGTATCAACGGTGGGTTAACACTAGGTTTATTGGTCATTTTTGTCCTAACGGGCAATGTGATTCCTATCTTGTGCTTGTTTGTCGATTTTGGGTTGCGTTCCGGTAATTTGTCACGTTTTAGTGTGTTGAGTTACATTTCGCGCACGATAATTCGCGCATGCTCCTTAAAGCCGGAATTGATTAACGCCGGACCCAAAATATTCGCAGCCAGAATAGGATTGTTGTTCAGCCTTTTGATTATCATATCCTATTTCTTCCAATTAACCTATTTGGTTTACGCATTTACGGGAATATTTGCATGCTGTGCGTTTCTCGAATCTTTTTTTGGGTATTGCGTCGTGTGTCAGATTTATCCGTTTGTCTATAAAGTGTTTAATTACAGTTAATTTGAAAACCCAAAGACCTGAGTCCAACGAATAAATGTAACGTATGTTCTTTTAGATTGTCCGGAAATATCTTTACTGCAATACGAATAAGGTATTTCCGGATTTTTCTGATTTTGTCAACTGAGTTTCCATCATTGCCGTTGTGAAACTTGACAGATCTAGGATCGACGAATAGAGAATAGGGACGCTTGTTTTTCTACCCAAGAAAGCAATGTCGCTTGAATTTGGTTGAAGAGTAATATTGCCGTTCTTGATGATAAGTGATTTAAAATAATTCTTTTACACTACATATTTGTTGAATTTGTATCTACTTCGATAATATTGTCAAATCCCCATTGCAACCAATAGGCATTATACGAGCCTTTCGGTACATATTAATTTGCAAGTTGTTTTGTTCGCATTGTAAAAACTGCTTGAACCGATACACGGAGGAGTCGGATTTTTACTGTGTATTTTTGCCAAGCCACTATACCCTTTAAAAGCGGACTCTCCTATGCTTACAACACTTTCCGGAATAACTACATTGTTTAGACCGACGCAATCTTCAAAAGCGGAACTTTTAATTGACGTAACACTATTCGGTATCGTAACAAAAGTTAGTTCTGTACAACCTTTGAAAGCACTGCATTCTATTGAAGTGATACCATTGGGTATAATAATATTGGTTAACTTGACGCAATTATGAAAGGCGGAATTTTCAATCGAAATTACATTATTGGGAATGTTAATACGTGTCAATTCGATGCATCCCGAAAAAACATTGCTTCGAATTACAGTCAAATTTTTTGGAATAGTAATATCGGTTAACTTTGAGCAATCTTTAAAAGCATAATAGCCAATTGTTGAAACATTATTTGGGATGTGTATTCTGGTCAATTCAGTACAACTTTCAAAAGCGGCATTCCCAATTGAAGTAATATTTTCAGGTAAAACAATATTTTTTAATTTTTCACATTCAATAAACATACAGTCTGAAATTTGATCCTTTGCGGTGTGGATTTCAGTAGGCGAAGAAAGACCGGGGTAATAGTTCAAATAATAATCCCCTCCACAAACAATATTAGCTCCCGATAAATTGAGATTGGATAACTTACCATCGGTTGGTTTGCCAAATTTAGTGTCGGGATTTGTTGTGCCATCACATCCTCTTCCCCCCATTTCTCGGAGAAATCGTATGTCTGTGCCATTTATTTTACCTGTTAGCGTCAAATCGGTAATTTGATATTTCCTTGTTTCGCCAATAAGTGAGGGCAATGTTCCTGCAGTTTCTACATGCAATGTATTAACCTGACGGCAATCAATTAATATTTCACGCTGCATATTGAATATCTTTGTGCAGAAAGTATTTTTTTACACGTTGAGGATTCTGTTGTAACATATTCATATGTGATAATAGATTATACGTCAAATTTTGTTGATTTTTAGGGGACTTTTTTTGTGATAGTCCTTGTTTCAAGTCGCAGTTCAGATACTCATCCGGGTTTCTTTCGGGCGAATACGATGGCAGAAAAAATAGTTCTATTTTATCTTT
>JBKEBE010000145.1:0-21986 GCA_047973025.1 Paludibacteraceae bacterium | reverse complement strand
GCCGAATACAACGGAAATGTGTCTGCCGGATTTATAACAAATGTACCCCGTATTTTAACAGCTTCCGAATATCGCGACAAAATGGTAGCCGGCGGATACGGTATAGACTATGGAGCCAACACAGATTGGGTTGACGCTATTACACGTGTTCCCATAAGCCATACGCACAATGTTTCTGTTGCCGGTGGTACGGCTGATTTTAATTATCGTGCTTCGGTAGGGTACAGATCGTTGCAAGGCTTAGCGATCAAGTCCGCTTACGACGAAATCAACGGTCGGTTCGTAGCTAACCAAAAAGCATTCAACAAGAAGCTGGATTTGTCGTATGATTTTTCATACACGTCGAACAACAAAGGGTGGGCTAATTACGATAACTTTAATCAAGCCATCCGATCCAACCCTACTATGCCTATTTATTCTGATGATTCCAAGTTCGAAAAGTTTGGAGGGTATTACGAATCGGACAACTTCTATACGCGTAATCCTGTCTCGGACATTAACCAAACAACCAACAATCAGAAAGACGAAGCAATGATAGGGAGTGTAAGAGCATCTATCAGTATTTTGCCGGAATTAAAATTCTCCACGTTTTACTCTTTGCAAAAACTCTCCACGTGGAATGGGAAATATCAAACAAACACACTTCGGAGTGTTGCCGGACGAGGTGGAGTTGCCAGTCAGTCTCAATATCATGGAACTCAACAAGTAGTAGAAAATACTCTCCAATATGTAAATTCATTCAATTTACACAATTTCCAAGCATTGCTTGGGCAGGGGTATCAAACTAATCTTTCTCAAAGTTTTAACGCTTTTAATACTGACTTTCCATTAGAAAGATTACTTTACAATAATCTCGGGATGGGACAAGGTCTAAAAACCGGAGAACCGGATAAAGTTGGCATGGGGAGTAATAAATACAAAGACAAACTGGCATCTTTCTTCGCACGTGTCATGTACAACTTTAACGAACGCTACTACTTGAGCGCGAGTGTACGTATGGAAGGTTCATCCAAATTTGGGGCTAAAGCACATCCTACATTGGGTCCGTGGGGTATCTTCCCCGCTATCAGTGGCAGTTGGAATATTAAAGGAGAAGAATTCATGAGTAATGTTAACTGGGTAGATGATCTACGTCTGCGGTTAGGTTACGGAGTTACGGGTAATATGCCGAATAGTTCTTATCTTTATGCTATGCTTGTAGGACCCGGTGGCGACTACGTTTTTAGTGATGGAGCGTTTATTCAGCCGTGGGGTCCGACATCTAATATCAATGAGTTTATTCGATGGGAAGAAAAGCATGAATACAACGCGGGTATAGATTTTGCTTTTCTTAATGAAAGGATTTCAGGTTCTTTAGACGGTTATTTTCGAAATACAACTGACTTATTATACGAGTACGATGTTCCTGTCCCCCCAAATCCTTATGGAAGAAAATGGGATAACTACGGACAAATTCACAACTATGGCGTCGAGTTCATGCTGAACGGTGTTATTGCTAAAACGAAAGATTTAACTTGGGATGCCGGAATCAATGCTGCTTGGAATAAAAATGATGTAGCTCGAATAACCGGTACGCAATATGGCAAATACGACACGAATGGAAATTTAATTAAAAGTTTTTTGAATACCGGATATATTTCATCCGGCGATGGAGAAACCGGAAATTACGTGATGCGTCTGATTGAAGGAGACGCGATTGGTAACTATTACGGATTTCATTATTACGGTATCAACGAAAAAGGCGAATGGATATTCCATACTTACAACGAAGACGGAACTGCCGCCGGCGGTTTTACAACCAACCCGCAAGACAAGGATAAAACCATCATTGGTAATGCGTTTCCTTGGCTGACGTATGGATTTAATACCGCGTTACGATATAAAGCATTTGATTTGTCCTTGAATTTCAGAGGACAATTGGGTGGATTGATTTTCAATGAAACGCGCTATTTCTACGAAAATACACGCGGTACGGAGAATGTATTATTGTCATCTTTTGAAGGGGAAGCGCAATACTTAACAAACTGGTTAACGTCCGGTTCAGACAAAGCGTCGTTGAGAAGATTTTCAGATTTCTATTTAGAAAACGCGAGTTATCTAAAATTAAATGATTTGACGGTCGGCTACAACCCGAACCTATCAGAAAGTTTCAGAAAATATGTTAACACGGTAAGGCTATACTTGACTGTACAAAATGTATTTACATTGACCGGTTATAAAGGACACGATCCATCTACAGTAAGCATGGCCGGTCTGAGTCCGGGATTCGACGGTCGTTCCTATTATCCTACTCAACGGACATTCAACTTAGGTTTATCATTCCGGTTTTAATTTATAACCCTAAAAATCAAGAACAATGAAAAAGATAGTATATATTGCAACCATCGCGTTATCCGTATTTTACGTGTCATGTACCGACCTTGAACCGGAAGTGTATAGCGATGTATTTATAGATGATTATTATAAAACGCCGGAACAGTTTTCCACACTTATCGCAAATGCTTATGCGCAAATGGCAGGCGAGTATGGATATGTATATAGAGAAGGATACTGGAGCTTACAAGAATACACGTCAGATGAGGTGGTAGTACCTACGCGCGGAACGGACTGGTTTGACAACGGTGTGCCTATTAAAATGCATACTCACACTTGGGAAGCTGATACGCGCGACATAAACAACGGCTGGAGTTTTGCTTACGGAGGAGTAGGTAAATGTAACGATGTGCTGAATAAAATCGTACAATTTAAGGGAAGCGATGAAAGTCAGTATGATGAAGTAACCAAATCCGGAATTGCCGAAGCCAAAGTACTTCGCGCTTTCTACCATCTGTTAGCCATGGATTTATATGGAAACATCGCGATTAGTGATAATAGTGGTGCGGACATCAAACAATCCACGCGAAAAGAAGTGTTTGAATGGATTGAAAAAGAAATTAAAGACAATATTAATGTTTTAACTTCTGACGTAAGGTATGGTTCCGTAACCAAATCGGTTGCACATGCGATTTTAGCCAAGCTTTACATCAACGCGCAAGTCTATACCGGTACGCCAAGATGGCAAGACGCTGCAAATCATTGCGATTCGATTATTAACGGAGGATACGGATACGCGCTTGACGCGAATTACTTCAATGTGTTTAGTAAAGAAAATACCGGTAATAAAGAAATTATATTTCCGGTTGTTTTTGACACGAAGTATGCGCCCGGAAATATGTTTCATTTAATGACACAGCATTATACCATGCAGCAGGTCTATGGTTTTACTACTGAAACGTGGAATGGACCCTGTACATTAAAATCGTTTTACGATAAATATGCTGATAATGATTTGCGTAAAAAACAATGGTTCGTAGGACCCATCCAAAAAGATGGTGTAACATTGACCTATGAAATCAAAACAACCGGCGAATCGGTTCCTGCGATCATCGTTCCGGAAGTAACAACACTTCAAGACCCTACTGCCAAGAATACCTTTGAAGGAGCGCGATTCTTCAAATTCGAGGTTGAGCCCGGAATAGCGCATCACGCGAATAGCGATCTTCCCATTTATCGCTACGCCGATATTCTATTAATGAAAGCGGAAGCCCTGATGCGTATAAATAATGGAAATGCTACTCCCGCGGCGTTAAGTCTGGTAAATCAAGTGCACCAACGCGCCGGTTTGTCGGCTTACAGTACCATTACATTAGACGAACTGCTGAACGAAAGAGGACGTGAGTTGGCATGGGAAGGACACCGCCGGCAAGATTTAATCCGCTTTGGAAAATTTACAACCGGAAATTGGGAGTTTATGGGTACAAGAACGCCTAATAGAGCTATTTTCCCGATTCCCCAGTGGGTTTTGGATGCGAATCCGGGCGTTTATTCTCAAAATAACTGGCAATAAAATGCGTTATAATATACAAAGAAAATTCAATTAAATTTTAAAAATTAAATTATTATGAAAAAGCTAAGTTTTATTTTTATGTGCGTAGCGGCACTCTCATTTTTTCTCGTCGGATGTTCGCCTGAAGACCCTAAACCACCGGTAGAAATTGTAGAGGACGGGCTATATCTTTCGGGTGAAGCGACAAGCTCCGCCGAACTGAAAACCGAAAACTTGATGTCTCCCGGAATCAATGAGACGGGACAGGTCTTAAGAAACGGCATGTATGAAAAATATGTAGCACTGGAAGCCAACAAAGACTTTACCATTACAAAAGTAACCGGATCGACAAAAGTTGTGTACGGTGCCACGTTGACATTAACAGACTCATTACACTTAACCAATGGCGATTGGCCCAAAGAGAAAGTGTACAAAGGAACTTACTCCGCGAATGGAGGAGCCATGCAAGTAAATGAAAGTGGATTGTATCACATCATGATGGAAGATTCTTTGAAAACTATTGTTATCGCGCCCGCGAAGTGGGGTGTTAGAGGGGTTATGAACGGATGGGGATTTACGCAGTTTTCCACACCAACTTTCGATAAAAACACAATGACCTACACAGTTGAAAATGTTGATGTTACATCCGATGGGAAATTTAAGTTTTCTTACGCTTCCGGTTGGAAAATTGATCTTAGTACCGATGGTACGATACAGGCAAATACCAACTTAGGAAATAACAGCGAAGAAGAAGTTGCCATAATGGAAAATGATTTGAAACAAGGAGGAAAAGATATTACTATAGCTCGCGGAGTTTATACGATTGAATTGACTTGGACACTCAAAGATGGTGATTTAGGAAAAAGTTTCTCGGCGAAAGTTACGAAAACAGGCGAAACTTCTGCACCCGAATATCCGGAAAATATTTACATGATTGGCGCTGACCTTGGCGGTTGGGACTGGGCAGGAAGTTACATTGTAACGATGAATCCGGTACACTCTCATCCTCACGCTTTCTGGGCAATCGTTTACTTAACCCCACCCGCATCGGATCCTGGAATCAAATTCTCTCCGGTAAAAGAATGGAACGGCAACTTTGGTGTAACCGGAACGGCAACAGATGGAGTATATGACCGTGGCAGTAGTAACGTTACAGTTACAGAAGCCGGATACTACATGGTATATGTTGATTTGAAAGCCAAGAAAATATCCGTTACAGCTCCGGAAGTGTACCTTATTGGTCCTACTATTGGTGATGTTTGGAATTATAAAGCGTCTGCCGGTCTGTTTACGGTAAATAATTCAACCAAAAAGATTACTTCTCCCGCATTCTCAGCAGGTGGAGAATTGCGTATGTATGCAACATGCCCACTTTCCCAACTTGATGATCCGGTAGCTGATTGGTGGCAAATGGAATTCATCTTACTCGATGGACAAATTGCGTATCGTGGTAAAGGTGACGACCAAACACGCGTAACTGTAAACGCGGGAGATGCAATAGCACTCGATTTCCAAGCTGGAACAGGTTCTATCGAATAGTTTTTTCCAGATAAAGAAAATTTAAAGAAAGGCTGTCTCAGATGTCTCTGAGCAGCCTTTTTTTGTCAGAAAGTCGTGTAATTAATCTTATTAACCCGACACTAATACAACGTGATATTATTCTACACAAATAGCTGTTTATGAATACTTTGATACGTAAAAAATGTAGTTATTAACCCGCCTGGTTAATAACCAAGAAAATACTAAAAATAATTTTTGAAAATTTTCAATAAAGAATAGGTCGCTTTTCCCTATGAAAATCAGTTAAAATCAGGGTTTAATAATTTTCTAACGACACTAAATTCTGCACCACAGCATATATCGTCAGTCCGGCAACGGATTTGATTCCCGTTTTTTGTGAAATATTTTTGCGATGCGTGATCGCTGTATTGATACTAATATTTAGCGTGTCGGCTATTCCCTTATTGGATTTGCCAATGGCAAGTAATTTCAGAACGTCTATTTCTCGGTCGGTCAATGTATCTCTGCTTTGCTGTGACACTTCTTCATCAAGCGACTGCGTCCATTTGAGCATTTTCCCCGTGATAGTTTCCTGTGAATCAAAGATGTCAATCGTTCCGTAAAAGTTATTTAACAATTCATCTGCGTAGTGGGTATAGACAATTCCAATCCATTTTACGCAAATGAATTGGTTTTTCAAACGGTCAAATTGAGAAAAATCATGTTGCAAAAATCCGGGATTTATCATTACCATGTGATAAAAAATCTTTTGCATTTTGCTCTCTAATTCTCCGAAAGAATCAACAAATGTGATATGCTGTATGAATTTATAGCGAGACAGAACTGCTTGCAAACCTTTCTGTACCATGAAAGAGTCATCCAAAACAGCTATATTTAGGTTTTTCATGCGTTTTTCTCGATTTGCTTTTTTTCTAACTTTACTGTTAGTGGCATTAAAATCAGTTCTTCTATTTCGGAATGAACCCTTAAATCCAACTCCAATTCCGATAATAAAAAAAGTAATTTACGACGAATGAACCTGTCTTCTCCCATTGGTAGATACTTAATCAACAAACGCTTCAAATCGTTCAACTTTTCTTCGATGTCGTCGTGGTGTGCCTTATACTGTTCTACCGAATATTCTGACGGATAAGGATCCGTTATTTTTCCGGTCAACTGACCCGTCAACCACAAAACATACGGATGAAAAACATCGTTCTCGTAATCTAAATGCGCGGTGACTTCTTTGAAATATTCGGTAAAAAACACCGTCACCAATTTCATCTCCTTATGCTTGTTCAACTCGCTCATCTCGTTGATCAACTTCATAATTTCCGGATAAATCTGCTCGGAGTAATACCGATGAGATGTTTTCAGGAAAGTAACCATATCCACGGCATCGTTTTCATCTAATTTTAAGTTATCATCAATCTCGTTGCAGATGTACAGTCCGGCGAAGGCGCAAAATAAACCGTCATTGATACCGGCTTCTTTGCAAATGGTTTCGATACTTTTATCTTGCAACGGAAGTCTGATTTCAAAATGCTCCAGCAAAAGTAGCAGATACGGGTTTTCCGCTATCAAATTAGACATCTTTTGTTCAGGATGAATAATAGTCATTTTGGCGAAGATGTTAGTTGTTTAATATTCGATTCTGATATTCAGGTTTTTAGCTTATGCTTCGCGTCGTTAATCTCGACAGTATTCTTATGGCTTGTATCAATACCACATATCCACACATACCGGCAGGTGGTCGGCAAATCCACCTTGATAACGCATTCCAATGTAAGTGCGCTTGGGCATTTTACCGAGAAAAGCCTTGTCGTCTTCCAATAAGAAATCGGCATCAAAAACATGCATGTCATTCACGGTGGTGCTGATTGAGTTTTGCGGGTTCAACAGATTTCCCGAAACGATTATCTGGTCGAGCATTCCCCATTCTCCCTGAAATTTGTGAGACCCTTTTCCCTGTTCTTCGAGCCGGAATGCCAGGTTGTATAATTTATCAGTCGCAAATTCCTCGTTAAGCGGATTCGCTCCAAGTGTGTTGAGAATACTCGTATTGGACGGATAATCGTTAAAATCCCCCATAATTACGATGTTTGGTTTTTCAATCGTTCGGAATATGCTGTCGGTCTTGTGGCGAAGATGCTCCGCGACCTGCAAGCGTCTGTCTTCCGATTCAAGCTCTCCGCCCAAACGAGAAGGCCAGTGGCATACAAACACATGAAGCGTGTCATCAGTTGCGAGAACAGTACCGGCAACATACAATATGTCGCGCGTTTTGTATGACGTGTTACTAAACGCGATGGGAATTGGCTCACTATGAAACGGCTTAAATTGATCACGCTGGTACATCAACGCCACGTCGATTCCCCGCGCGTCGGGCGACTCGTACTGAATATAGTGATAATCCAAGTTTTTCAGCGGCGACATCCGCGTTAATCCCCGCATGGCTTGGTCGCTTTCAATCTCGCACAGTGCTACGAGTGCAGGTGGTTGCCAGCCCCCGATGGCGGCAATCACTTTCGAGATATTCGCTTGCTTGGCATAGTACTTGGATTCATTCCAGCCACGCATGCCACCGGGCAGGTATTCTTCATCCGCTTTCAAGGAATCGTCCACTACGTCGAAATAGTTCTCCACGTTGTAGCTTACGATTTTAAAATTGCGCTTTTCTACTTGTGCTTGAAGCGATAACGGAATAAATAAAATGGTTACGATCCAATAATAAAGTTTCATGAGTATTATAAGTAAAATAGTATGGAGATTTTTAGTTTGCGGGCTGCCACTCGTACGCTCCGGCATCGGGTTTCCCATCTTGAATACGGCTGTTTCCGTTCAAATCCACCGGATACAGCAAGGCGACGTTATAGTCGCCAATATCACGAGCCGGTGAGATAGAGTCAAGCATAAAGTTATAATACACCAATTTATTCTTGTCAAAATAGGAATTAACAAAAACCGTATCTTTGGTATTATACCACTTGATCTGAGTAAACATGGTCGGTACGGGATCCGGCTCCGATTTACGCAGGTAGCTGTTGCTGAAAGTCCCGTTATATCGGTCGGAAAATCGGCTCAAAATCTCAAACTCATTGCTACTGCTCCCGGATACAATGCAGTTTTGGAAAGTGGTTTCCATCGGGATAATCCGGTTTAACTCCATAATCATTACCGCCGAATTACCTTCTTTCCCGGATGGTTGCATTAATATATTCGTGCTATTGAAATAATTTGCTATGGTGCTGTGGACAAATGTATGTTTTCCACCATTTAAATAAACGGAGTAAGAACCGGTATTTGAAATTTCGGAATTTGCCACGTTCACATCCCCATTTTGCGCGAAAAGTCCGTATTTCAGAAAGTTGTGTATGCGGGAGTTTGTAATTTCGAGTTTCGGTCGGAAATTTCGGTCGTTGTTCGAAAAGGAAATGCCGACATAGCCACTATTCATCTGAACAAAATTCAGCTTGTGATTTCCTTCTTTATTGAGTAAGAGTACACCGCCCCACTGATTGGAAACAAAATTGTACGGGACGTCTTCAAACAAGCGGTCGGTACGATCGCCCCGAAGTAGCACAGGCGAGCCGTGAGTACCTTCAGCTATCAAGTTCCCATACACGACCAAACTGGCACCATCGTGGAAAAAAAGCCGGCATCCGGCTTCAAGACGAAGTGTTTTCGCGGTATCGACAACTAAATCGCCGTAAATCAAGTAAGGTTTGTCCGCATTTAAAACAGTATCATTTTTGAACGTTTGATTTCGAAGGACTTCCATGTCCTGCCCGTAAGCAATCAGTTTTACATCTTGTTGGTTCCCGTTTGTCAAGAAAACGATGGAATCTTTAATAAAAACGGGATTGTTGACGGATGCCGGTTTTACGGTAACTTCTACAAAAACGAACAAACTGTCGCGAGCGCGAAGCTCGATTTCGGTAAATTGGTGATTGGGATTTAATTCGCCATCCAGATTCAGCCGGAAAGCGGATTGGGGGCCTTTACCAAGTCCGGCAGCTGAAATTTTAATGTTCTTTTCGTTGGGATTATATACTTTAATTTTAGCGGTGGAACTGCCAATGGTCGTAAACACCGTATCAAAAAAAAGTGTATCGGTAGAAAAAGCTAATTTCAAACTCGGGTCGGTTGAAATACTCTCGTCAATACAGGATGACAAGCCGATGGACGAGATGATACCTGCTACAATGAAGCTGAATAGGATGTTTTTTAATTTTAAAGACATAATTTCAGAAATAAGTATCTGATTTATCAACGGAATTTTAAATGAAATAGTTTGCAAAGTTCCATGTTTATCGTGTGAAATTGATAATTAACAATATCTACGCCTTATTCTTGAACGTAAAAAAACAGATGGATATTGTTCTAACAAATGAGAGTCGTTTTTCGGTCGTTGTCTGCTTCTGAATAGGACATTTGCTCATTAGTGCAAGAAAAAATTTGTCAGTCGCTTCTATTCGATTTTTCGTTTTTCTCTTCCACCAATCTTCTAATTTCTTTTAGTGTCTCTTCTTTTTTTGTACTTACAGCCAAAAACGCGTAAATAGAGACTAGTATCGCTCCGATTGACGCGATGATTAAATCGGCCATGGAGTCGCGTAAGGCAAGTCCTTGGTAACTTTTACCGATAAGTGGTGTGTCGGGCGGAACGTCCCATTTCTGGTAGTTCGTTTGAAAAAACCAATCGGAGAGAAATTCGCCAATTTCCCAGAATACAGCGACAGCTATTGAAAATGAGAACGTGAAAACAGCGATCAACCAAGGATTCAAATCAAAACTATATCGATGATTCAGTTTGTATATCAACAAAAATCCGGCAATAGCGATAAAAGTTCCGGATGTAAAATGCAACACATCGTCCCACCAGTAAAATCGGACAAACAAATCAAAAAACTGGCTTATGTAACCGGCAGCAAGGATAAAAATGATTATCGTGATTTGCAGAAACTCAGGAAAACGAAATATTTGTTTCGCTTCAATATAAGATGGCAGATAGGTCGCGACAAAAGTGACGGTCGCGACAAAAATCAATTGAATGCGAAAGGAAAGATCCTCCTGTATAGTCGTCTCGTCTCTGGGAGTAGTACTTAATCCGAAATAAATGATTATCGCGATATTTAACAAAATCGAGAATAATAAAAAAAATCGGACGTACTTGTAAAATGTTTTAAGCTTATTTGTCGTCATTGAGTAGAAATTAAGAACCTTTCATTGTGAAGGAAAACTAATACAAAAGTAACGAAATTAGTAACGACGAGACGAATATAGGAGACGTATTCCGTAATCATTCATCATCTTTCATCGTGTTTATCTTCAAAAGTTTGAAAATCTCAACGATTGCAATAGGAGCAACGGAAAGCCCGATAACAATCCACCAATGCGTACTATCCATGGTTACTAAACCAAAAGTGTCGCGGATGGGTGGGACAAAAAGAGTCAGAGCCATCATCAGGATGGAACCCAGTATCGCAAGAATGAGTGGCTTGTTATGGAACGGATTAAAGGCAAAGGCGGATTTACGGTAGGAGTGGAGGTTGTTCACGTGAAATAACTGCGAAAACGCCAACACAGAAAATGCCATGGTTTGTCCCAAAGCTAAACTTCCTTCGTTTTTTCCAAGCAAGAACGCTACCAACGACAATAACCCAATTGTAATCCCTTGGTATAGAGTTCGCCAAATAACCCCTTTAGTCATGAATCCTTGTTTCGGATTACGCGGTTTTCGCTGCATGACATCTTTTTCAGCCGGATCAACACTCAGCGCCAAGGCAGGCATACTGTCTGTTACTAAATTAACCCAAAGAATATGAATCGGGATTAGCGGTGCCCCCAAATTTGCCAGAGAAGTTATCAACAGAAGTACTATCTCACCCACATTGCAAGAAAGCAGAAATTGCACAGCTTTTAGAATATTGGCGTAAATGCGACGTCCTTCTTCTACGGCAGAAACAATTGTCGCGAAATTATCATCGGTAAGTACCATATCTGCCGCGTCCTTAGCTACTTCAGTCCCTACAATACCCATTGCGGCACCAATATCGGCTTGTTTTAATGCCGGGGCATCATTTACGCCGTCTCCCGTCATGGCTACGACATCGTTATGCTTCTGCCAAGCCTTGACAATCCGAACCTTGTGCTCCGGTGCCACGCGAGCGTAAACGGATATGTCTTTCACACGGTTAAAAAGTTCGCCGTCACTCATGCTTTCTAATTCGGAGCCCGTAAGTGCGACGTCATCTTCATCCATAATACCGATTTCTTTGGCAATAGCCGTTGCCGTAATTTTATGGTCGCCGGTTATCATCACGGTACGGATTCCTGCCGTACTGCATTTTGCTACCGCGTCGATAACTTCCGGTCGGGCGGGGTCAATCATACCGACCAGACCAAGGAACACCAGTTTGTTTTCAAGTACTTCGACGGTATTTTCCTCCGGAGCCTTGTCCAATTCCTTGTAAGCCATGGCTAAAACACGAAGCGCGTCGCCTGCCATCACTTCGTTTACCCGATTGACTTTTTCTATATCCGTTTTTAGTATCTTGCGGATGTTACCCTGCTCGAAAATATGCGTCGTAACGCTCAAAATTTCATCCAATCCGCCCTTTACATTGACCACAAATTGATTCTCCGAAAATTTATTGACCGTGGTCATTCGCTTTCGTTCACTGTCGAACGGAATTTCGGCAACACGCGGGAATTTTTCTTCTACCTCGTTTTTGTTAATGTTGAATCTCAGACCTACATCCAAAAGAGCCGTCTCAGTGGGGTCGCCGGTCGTTTTGGATTTTCCATCTTCTATATTCAAATGAGCGTCGGAGCAAAGAACAGCCGTTTGAAGCAATTTCTCTTCAGTTGTTGATATTTCCCTGTTTTCGGATTGCTCATAGGTGTTTGTATGATTATCCGCATAGCTACGAAGAACCGTCATTTTATTCTGCGTTAACGTGCCGGTTTTATCCGAGCAAATCACGGTAGCGCAACCCAAGGTTTCCACCGATGGCAAGGTGCGTATAATGGCATTTTTCTTAACCATTCTCTGAACGCCGATGGAAAGAACAACGGTCGAAATTGCCGGAAGCCCTTCCGGGATGGCGGCGACCGCCAAACTTACCGCTGTCATAAACACTTCCAATAGTTCCTGTCCGTAGAGTAGCCCAACTCCAAAAATAACAACGCAGATAGCAATGGCGGCATACCCTAATATTTTCCCGAGCTGCTCCAAACGGATGCTCATCGGAGTTTCGGTGCTGTCGGTATGTTGTAGCATTTGAGCAATTTTCCCGACTTCGGTATTCATTCCGGTGCCGACTACAATGCCTTCGCCTCGTCCGTAAGTTACCATTCCCGTGGTAAAAGCCATATTGGTTCTATCTCCAATAGAAATGTCTTTATCGTATAGTGCTTCGGTTTGTTTCTCTACCGGCACCGATTCGCCGGTCATGGAAGCCTCCTGAATTTTCAGGTTTACGGCTTGTGTGAGCCGGATATCCGCGGGAACAATATCCCCCGTTTCAAGAATGACAACATCTCCGGGAACCAATTCTTGGCTATTGACTTCGGTAACACCGCCGTTGCGAATAACTTTCGCACGAGGAGAACTCATGTTTCGCAAGGCATCAAGCGAAGCTTCAGCGCGTTTCTCCTGAACGGCTCCTATCAACGCGTTTACAACCAAAATAGCAAGGATGACCCAAGTTTCGAGTAAACCTTCGCCACTAAGTATGCCGGTTACTCCCGAAATGATGGCGGCAATAAGCAGAATGACAATCATCGTGCTTTTGAACTCTTCGAAGAACATAACAAAAAACGATTTCTTTTTTTTGCTTTCTAATTGGTTCATCCCGTATTTTTCTTGTCTATTAACCACCTCATCGGCAGAAAGCCCGGTAGCTACTGACACATCTAATTTTTTGATGACTTCTTCCGCTTGGAGAGAATAGTATTTTTCCGTTAGCATGAATTTTAATGTATTAAAATGATTGATTGTTTTTTTGCACTACTTATAAACAATGTCCGTTGTGAGTTTTTGTAATACGTTGATTGTTAAGGATGTAAGTGTTTGAATATTTGTGTGAGTCATTGAAAGTCAGTATCTTTATAGGTACTTTACATCTATTCAGATATGACTTCCAAGACCTTTTTTTCTCATAAAAATTTTTCCGCTCAACTTTGTAAGCAATGTTTCTCATCCTTAATCGCCACTCAATAAATGGCATAAAGATTTTCAAAGACGTTCTTTGGCTTTTTTTAACCTGAGTTCCGTTTCAGAAAGTGGTAAAAAAAGTAGATAAGTAAGTGTAGTTTTCATGTCTTTAAGTCTGATATACAGTAATATATACAAGAATATGAGCTTACTCATCATTGACAAAGTTACTGAAATATTCTGTTTGACAGACGATTTTTGCAGAGAATATTCACAAACTGTCCGAGAAAATAAGGGTCTGTTATTGAAACTATTAACGATGAGTAGAAAAATATCTGCAACATTGAACATACCCGCCATAGAAGTATCCATAACTTTTTCATAAATCTCATCGGGGCATTGGGTGCATATTGCTTTTTTGACAAAAAGCATCAAATCGAGCTTGAACGTACATGCAAATCGGACAGGTAGCATTGTTCTTCTAAAAAATCCTTATTTTTGACCTATTCTTTATTACCACATTGGAACAGCCAATGCTATGCGTGATTAGGAACTTAAAAATAGAATTGATTAAATGGAATTCAAATACTATGTGTTTTTAATCCATAGTATTTGAGTTCACGAGCGGCAAACGGGGATCGAACCCGCTACCTTCGGCTTGGGAAGCCAACGCTCTACCGAGTGAGCTATTGCCGCAAATCTTATGAGTAACAAATTAAAAAAGTCGTACAAGTGGTATAAAGAATTTTTTACACGCCTCATTATCTTGCATACGGAATGTATTGCGGGTCCTTGGGCGTATATTCTTCCGTATCCCACAACGGACTCGTAATCATTAAGTCCGCACTATACCGGTTACAAGCAATCGGGATATTGTGAATTCTGCATTGCCGTAGAAGCATTTGAATATCAGCCTCATGTGGATTGGCACTCAGGTCGTCAATTAAAAACACACAAAAGTCAATCTGTTTGTTTACAACTAAAGCAGCTATTTCGGCATCACCACCCATAGGTCCGGAATTCATGCGTTTAACATCTACTACAACCCCTTCTTCTTCAAGAGCTTTTTGAATCAATCCTCCCGTAGTTCCCGTACAGATTAATTTGTGATGAGAAAGCATTTCGGAGTTGAAAACCGCCCATTCGACCATATCTGCTTTGCGGGCATCATGCGCTACTAAAGCTATGCGTAATTGTTTTTTCATTTTTTTTGCAACGTTAAAAAGTTAATCTTACTCTATGTTTACTTCAACAAAAAGCAAACATAATGTCAGTTTTACATCCACAAATTAATTACAACATCTATTCCAAATTGTACTAACTTAAAAAACGAGACAAATAGTCCGAGAAACGAGAATAAATACAACTTAATTTCGGATAGAGCACTTATTCTTCCAATAAAATCTCCATAATCGAAACAGCCGCTTTCATCACAGATGTACCCGGTCCGAAAATAGCGGCTACTCCGGCTTTGTAAAGAAAATCGTAATCTTGCGCGGGAATTACGCCACCGGCAATTACGATAATATCTTCGCGTCCGAGTTTTTTCAATTCATCCATTATCTGTGGAATTAAGGTTTTGTGTCCCGCAGCCAATGATGAAACACCAACTACATGCACATCGTTTTCTACAGCTTGTTTGGCCGCTTCTGCCGGAGTTTGGAACAAAGGTCCCATATCTACGTCGAAGCCACAATCGGCATACCCCGTTGCTACTACTTTAGCACCTCGGTCATGCCCGTCTTGTCCCATTTTTGCCACCATGATACGCGGACGACGTCCTTCTTTTTTCGCGAATTCTTCGGTAAGGGCGGTTGCTTGTTCGAAGTCGCTGTCATTCTTGGTTTCTGATGAATACACGCCTGATATTGTTC
Organism: Paludibacteraceae bacterium; assembly: GCA_047973025.1. Classification (GTDB taxonomy): domain Bacteria; phylum Bacteroidota; class Bacteroidia; order Bacteroidales; family Paludibacteraceae; genus UPXZ01. The sequence continues at coordinate 6,586 of JBKEBE010000145.1, read as the reverse complement.
TAATTGTTGCTTTATAACGACCCACGATCTTTTCGCAGGCATCCGAGATTTCGCCCAAAGAAGCGCGAACTCGCGCCGCTTCCACCGCCAATTCGAGTAAATTGCCTTTATCGGTACGCACACATTCTGTAATCGCGTCTAACGCTTTTTGCACCGCATCATTGTCTCGATTGGCGCGTAGCTTATTCAAGCGGGCTATCTGTTGCTCTCGAACCGCCGTATTATCTACTTCCAATATATCTATCGGATCTTCTTTTTTCAGTCGATATTCATTAACTCCGATAATTTTTTGCGCACCACTATCAATTCGGGCTTGTGTACGAGCAGCTGCTTCTTCGATGCGCATTTTCGGAACTCCCGTTTCGATTGCCGCCGCCATGCCACCGAGTTTTTCTACTTCTTCGATAAGTGCCCAAGCTTTTTCTACAAGCTCGTTTGTCAAACTTTCTACATAATACGAGCCTGCCCACGGATCAACTTCACGGGTAATATCCGTTTCTTGCTGGATGTAAATCTGCGTGTTACGAGCGATGCGAGCCGAAAAATCGGTTGGTAGCGCGATGGCTTCGTCCAAAGCGTTGGTATGGAGCGATTGAGTATGTCCGAGGGCGGCACCCATAGCTTCGATACAGGTACGACCCACATTGTTGAAAGGGTCTTGCTCGGTAAGGGACCATCCCGAAGTTTGGGAGTGAGTACGGAGAGCGAGCGATTTTGGATTTTTCGGATTGAATTGTTTTACGATTTTTGCCCACAGTAAGCGTGCCGCGCGCATTTTGGCTATTTCCATAAAGTGGTTCATGCCGATAGCCCAAAAGAACGACAAACGGGGAGCAAACGAGTCAATATCCATTCCGGCTTGTACACCCGCGCGAAGATATTCCAATCCGTCAGCCAGTGTGTAAGCCAGTTCGATATCCGCTGTTGCACCGGCTTCCTGCATGTGGTATCCCGAAATAGAAATCGAGTTGAACTTCGGCATATTTTTGGAAGTATATTCAAATATATCGGCGATAATTTTCATGGAGAATTTTGGCGGATAGATGTACGTATTTCGCACCATAAACTCTTTCAAAATATCATTTTGAATGGTACCTGCCATTTCTTCCAATTTGGCTCCTTGCTCCAATCCGGCATTGATATAAAATGCCAAAATGGGTAAAACCGCGCCATTCATGGTCATAGAAACCGACATCTGGTTCAAAGGAATACCGTCAAAAAGTACTTTCATGTCTTCAACGGAACAGATGGAAACACCGGCTTTACCTACATCGCCCACAACACGCTCGTGATCGGCATCATACCCCCTGTGGGTCGCTAAGTCAAAAGCAACGGAAAGTCCTTTTTGACCGGCAGCCAGATTTCGACGATAGAAAGCGTTACTCTCTTCGGCAGTAGAAAATCCGGCATACTGACGAATCGTCCAAGGGCGCATCACGTACATGGTGCTGTAAGGTCCGCGTAAGAAGGGTGCGATTCCGGCGGCATAGTTCAAATGTTCCATACCTTGCAGGTCTTCTTTGGTGTAGCTCGGTTTTACATCGATCAACTCGGGAGTTTGCCAATTAACTTCAGCAAGTGGAGCGGAGTTCCCTTCCATAAAGTTGAGAATGTCAATTTTTTTAAAATTTGGTTTCATTTATTTTGAGACTTTTGGAACACCGACTGTGGGTTGTTAGATTCCACTTCGGATGTTCCTACATGAATATTCGTTTTATACTTCAACTAACGTTTTGTACCGGCTTTTTACATAATCGGAAATACGATAAATACCGCGACATCCCACACGGCATGTGAAATTACCAATGGGACTAAATTTTTATTGTATCTGTACATCAATCCCCAGAAAATGCCACAAACCAACGCCGCCATAACCAACATGAAATTAAAACTCCAAATGTGGATAAGGGAATAAATCAGCGTTGCGAAAACAAATCCTTTCCATTCGCCGAATTTATCTATCAATGATTGTTGAACATAACCACGCCAAAAGATTTCTTCCGCGGGTCCCATGACAAAGAGCAATCCCAATGCTATCAGCAGCTTATTTTGTTCATCCTTCATTGAGTAGATGCCGTCAACTTGCTCTCGGGCAAAACCGAACAACAAATCCGAAAATAATTCGCCGAAATAAAAAACTACCCAAAGCACAACGGCAGACAGTAATCCCCAGCCGACCGATTTCCAGCTCCACCGAAACTGCTTCAAAATTTCTTTTCGAAGAACAACGGCGGTAATCATTAATATCGATGCGGCAACGGCAATTCCAATCCAAAAGTTGAACCGGTGCGCCGTCCATTTAGAAAATAACAAAAACCACATAAAGGCGGCAAGAAGAATTGGAAAAACCAATATTCCTGTTCCTTGTGACTCTATTTTTGTTTTTCTACTCACCGGATAGTTCTTTTTGTTCAATCTTATCAAAATTCAGACAATTAGTCCGGCGACGAAATTTCCAACAACTTGTAGAATCATAAACACCATCGCTAATTGTGCGCTACTTTGATCCAATTGCATAATGTTTTCGGGTTTATTTATATCAGCTGTTTTAATTTGTCTGATCGCTTTTAACAATAGGGGAAATGACGCGAAAACAATTAGCGTCAGCCAATGCTGAATCCCAATTATGACAGCGAGTAGTACCAGTGCATAAGCTCCGATTCCGAGTATCGTGTAATACGTAATAGAACCCTTGACCTTTAAAAGTATTGCTACGGTCCTGATGTTGGCAACACCATCGTGCTTAATGTCGCGGGTATTGTTAGCGTGTAACACATTGACAATTAATAGTCCGGGGGCGGCTGCAATTAATAACATTTCCCAACTCAGCGTATTGGTCATTACCAAATAGGTACCTAACGAAAGCAGTTGACCATAGATGATAAAGATATTCAAATCTCCTAACGATCTGTATTTCAAAAAGAAGTAGAAATAACTCCCAATCAACCCTGCTATTCCGATCCAAAGTAAATGCCATGATGTATTGAAGAGCAGGTATAGTCCAATCAAATTGCCGATAAGCATCATGATTATACTGAACCAATACACTTCTTTTGGTTCAAATTGCTTGTTGACCAACATGCGACTTGATCCGTAGGTATCTTCGCGATCGACTTTGTTTTTATAATCGTAATAATCGCTCATCATGTTTCCGCCGGCTTGCAGTATGGGCGAAGCGATGACGGCTAAAATTCCGTACCACCAATTGACAGATAGATTCGTTATCTTATTTAGGTAAAAAACATAGGCTACCGCCAATACAGCCGGCATAATTGATAACGCGTATCCCCATGGGCGCGTTACCATAAACCATTCTTTGAACGTGTGTTTCATTTTATTTTATTGTTATTAACCAGGCGGGTTAATAACGACATTTTTTACGTGTCAAAGTATTCATAAACAGCTATTTGTGTAGAATAATATCACGTTATATTAGTGTCGGGTTAATAGTGTATAAAGAATAGGGTTTTTTTAACAACCAAACTCTATACCCTTAACAACGAATTAAACTCTTTCAAAGTTTCCAGCACATTCGATTTTACATGAATAAAGTGTTGTATGCCTTTCGCTTTTAGATCGTCCATACAAGCCGGTGCTCCCGCGACAACCAATAGTGCTTTATCTTTCAACAATTCAAACGCCTGTGGCACCAATTCGACATACTCGTCATCACTTGAGCAAAGTACTACCACTTCGGCATTTGCATTCATGGCTGCCGCCACTCCATCTTCAACGGTAGAAAAACCTAAGTTGTCAATGACTTTGTAGCCGGCACAAGCGAAGAAATTACCGGAGAATTGGGCGCGCGCCAATCGCATCGCCAGATTCCCGATTGTAAGCATAAAGACTTTAGGCATTTTTCCTGAATTTTCTGTCGCAAAACGAAGTTCTTCAAATTCTCCGGCACCGCGAACGGGTGGTAATGTTTCGATACCGACAGGCGCACATCCACATCCGCCGGTGGTTGAATGGGCTGCATCTTTTTTCTCTTGTTTTTGAGAAGCTGTCTCTGAAAAATTAGGGAACTGATTGGTTCCCAAGAGCACTTCTCGCCGACTTGAAATATTTTTTAGACGATTGAGCGCAGTCGTTTTAATGGTATCTTGTACTGTTCCGGATTTTACCACTTCAAAGAAACCGCCTTCGTCTTCTACTTGTAAGAAAATAGTCCAAGCCTGTTCCGCAATTTCTTTTGTAAGGGTTTCGATGTAATACGATCCGGCGCTTGGGTCGATGACTTTGTCAAAATGACTTTCTTCTTTCAATAGCAACTGCTGATTTCTCGCGATTCGTTCCGAAAATTCGTCCGAACTTTTGTAGGTAACATCGTAAGGTAATACGGTAAGGCTGTCAACACCGGCAATGGTAGCACTCATAGCTTCCGTTTGCGTGCGGAGCATATTTACATTGGCATCGAAAGTCGTCATATTGAATTGTGTTGTTTCCGCGTGTATCCGCATTTTTGCGGAGCATCGACACAGTCCGTCCGGTTTGTTGTTGGGGCACTCTTCACGAACACATTTGGGTTGGTAAGCCATCACGATTTGTGCCCAAAGCATGCGTGCAGCGCGAAATTTGGCTATTTCCATGAAATAGTTGCTTCCTACGCCAAAATTGAATTTGATTTTTTTAGCCGCTAACGATTTTTCTACCCCATTTTCAACCAATGAAGACAGATATTCATTTCCCCAAGCCAGCGCGTAACCCAGCTCTTGCGCGCAGTAAGCTCCCGCGTTACTCATGGTCGTGGCATTAACGCCTACAACCCGATAGAACGGTAATCCAATAGATGCCTGTACGACGGACTTAACCCTATCCAGTACAAATTCTTTGGACAAGTCCTTGCCTTTGAGTAGTATTTTATTAATGGGATCAATATTGATGGATCCTACAAGCTGGGGAGGATTGGTATAAAACCCATTGGCTTTGTAGTAATCGATAAGCATGGTTGCTAATTCGGCTCCTTTACTGACGCAGATATGGAAGTTTAATTCGACGGCTGTCGGGATAATGCCTTTCAGAAGTTCTGCTATATAGTCCGAACTTAAATCGGCTTTTTTTAAATGGAATCCGAGTGATGTGGCTCCACGGCTCAAAATGTCCAGTGCTTTTTTATTGGCGTCTTTGGCGTTTTCGACTTTGATATCCTGACGAATAAGCCATTCGTTGTTCTCTTTGGTACTCCTGACATACGGATAAGCCGCCGGTTTTACATCAGTTGTTTTTAGTCCTTCTGTGTTTTCCGCCCGATAAAAAGGCTGTACTTTGAAGCCTTCGTTGGTCCGCCACACAAGTTTCTTTTCAAAATCGGCTCCTTTTAGGTCTTTTGTAACGACTTCAGTCCATTGTTCGGTAGTAATCGCCGGAAAGTCCGCCAGCAAATTCAATTTTTTATCTGCCATAATTATTGGGTTGTTTCAATATATGTGGTTCTTATGAGTACAGAAGGCGTCAAAATTATTAAAAACGCCTTGCTGTCGCAATGCCGAATTTTTCGACAACTTGCGAGCAAGTTTTACTCAAATAGAGGGTACAAAGGTATCAATTTTACTTCACTTGGTTAAATTTTTAATGAATTTTTATCCAACGAGAATAAAAAAATCACGAAACAGTCTTGATTTAGAAAAAAATCGTAAATTTACATCGTTTCACATTTATCAAAGTAATCGTTATGGAAAATACGACATCATACGATGGCTTCGTACAAGAGGCAAAATCGGAAGGCAATGAACTCAATCCTACACAGCCACTGATAATCAATCCGGAAGGAAAATCGTTTTTGATAACAGTCGCGAAATGGTCCAATTTTATGGCAATTGTCGGATTCGTAATGATAGGATTGTTGATAATCAGCGGAATATCCGTCATGACACTCTCGTCTGTGGTGGATGAATATCGTGATTTTGAAATGTTTCAATACTATCCAATGTCTGTTGTTGTATTGGGATTGACAAATATTGTAGTGGCGATCATCAGCTTTTTTCCCATTTATTACTTGTTTCAATTTTCCGAGAAAATAAGATTCGGTATGCGAAACAACGATCAGGAGAGCATGAATGTCGGACTGAAAAATCTGAAAAAGTTGACAAAGTTTTCGGGAATTTTAACCATCATATACATTGCTATTATGCTTTTGGTCGTTCCGGCTGTTTTGTTTTCTATCGGAATGATTCAAGCGTTAGCAGGCGGCATTCCGACAATGTGATTGATAGTAAAGACATTAATGTGATAGGGTAATGCCAATCTTAAAAAGACATGAAACTACTTGACGGGAAATATTGGACTAAGATGTATTAGCTACGACTTCGTCTGACAGTCGGGGTTTTTATTAAGGATTCAATATTGGGTTTTTCAAGTCATTCATGGCATGAATAGTCAAAGGGTAAGATGATGTGTTTACGCCTCCAGACCCATTCCGGTCAGTCGAGCTATTACTGACAGGTTGCTCTCTTGCAGAGCCTGTTTCCACTTTACCTGACAAGTGCAAAGATATAAGGTTTTCATTGGTCTCAGTCGTTAGTTGAAACTATGCACTTTCAGTGCAAGACTTTCATTTTCTACAAATTTTTCACTCAAGTATTATATT
>JBKEBE010000122.1:0-10364 GCA_047973025.1 Paludibacteraceae bacterium | reverse complement strand
TTCAGGAGTGGTTGGATTACTTTTCGGCGGAGTTGATTGCGGAACGGGAGTGTAATCAGAATTATCCAATCCTAACGACATATCCCTGTTTATCGTTTTCAGAATTTCAACGAAGTCTGCCCCATTGCTGCAATCCAAGCCTTTCAGTTTGCCAACAAGGAAGAAGCAATCTCCGCTATAATCGTCATTGCCGAAGTCTTTGATTTTGTAAACTCCGTTACGGCGGTCAAAATATACGTTGCACGAAGCCTTGCGGTCTTCATACAACGGATTGAGGAAGTTCCGTCCAACTTTCCATTGTACCGACGATATGTAATGTTTGAATACGTCCAAACCGTTATTTGTCCTTCCTAATAGTTCGTCTTTGTTGAGCATGGAGTTTGTTATTGTTTATAAGGTCATTTATACATTCCTCTGTTGTGCGGATTCTCTTTTCCGCAAGCATTCGTTTTATTTCCGCAATGGTGTAATAGGATTTTCCCGATATGATAGAGTAGGAAATCAATCGCTTACTCCGTAAACGCTGGAGTGTACGTTCGCTGATTTTGAGAAAGGTGCATACCTCGTAACTATCAACCCAGAGTTCGTCGGGGTTGGTTGTGTCATCGTTCTGATGATCTATAACGAACTTAGCTATCGCATTGATTTTCGTCACCAGTTCCTTGTATACTTGGCTGTCTATTGTTATGACTTCCATATTCGCAACATATTGATTCGCTGCAAAGTTCCGAAGTCTAAAAATACTTTTCAGCCAACTTGGTAAAAGTTTTTTTTTGTTTTTTTGACCTAAAATCAACGGTTTTAGCGGGTTTCGGAGAGGTAAAATGACATAAAATGAGGGCAAAAAAAAACTACCAACTTGGTAGTTTTTGAAGAATATATTGTTTGGTTCTTTTATTTGGAATCATCTTCATCCATGCGCTTGTTTAAACGCTCTAAGATAATTTTTAGATATTTCGTTCGTTCTTCACGATCTCGCATTGAGGTATAGGTTCTGTAATATTTTCCTAAATCCACATTAAAAAGAATCTCCAATCCAGTCATTATCTCTTTTATATCTGCTTTTCCATTGTTTACATACTCGCTTGCATCAAAGCCATATCCAACTTCTGTGAGGGCGACTAAAGGCCCTGTCCATCTTAAATTGCCAATGGGAAGTATAGCTCTTTTTTTATCAATAAACAATTGTTTTTCCAAACCGTGTACTTTCTTATTCAAATAAATACGCAACATTTCGTTACAGATTATCTTCGCAACCTTATAATCATAGCCTGTGCAAAAATCTCCATCCATTATAAAATACACACTTTCTAAACATATTTTGTTGCTAAACCTTTTTCTTAAAAAATACCGATCATCCGAATGCGTTGATTTAGCTCTGTAATATTGGTAAAAGTCGAGATTCCGTTCAAAAAAGAATGTGAGATTTTTTTGCTCATTTTCATAATACTCGATAAGAGTGTCATTACTTCCGTTTGGACATTTAAGCTCAATAGCATGTATTTTGTTGAAGTAGAGCAAGAATCCCAAAATTTCAGGCTTAATTTCCTTGAAAAATAGTATTTCATTTTCTTGCGTTATTGATTCTAAGGAAAAGAAAAACGTTTTCAATTCCATCAGACATTTATTTAAGAAAGCAACCATGTCAGCAGATTCTTCAATTGAGATATGACAATCTTCCATATCTATCGACGCTAATTCTTTCTGAATCTTGCTTAAAATCAATGAACTAAACTTATTCATATAAATGTTATTATTTCATGAGCTTGAATGAATTACCCTATATACAATTAAATAATAGGATGTCCAAAGAGGTCGGACTTTTCCTTTTTAATTTTTCTGCGATCTGTGCTACTAACCATTTTATCACCCTCCCACAAGAAGGTAGACAATGAAAGTTCCTATAACGATAAACAGAACAACAGATAGAATGGCTAAGGTAATTTCTCGGTTTACATTTCCTTCTTTATTTTTAGTGTAAGATTTGAAAGCTTGCCAGTTCAGTCGTAGATGGATGATATTTAGAATGATAAAGATGATTCCGGCAAGGGCATGGCAAGATACGCTGATGTGCATTTCAAGGCTATCGGGGTCTTCTTCGAAGAATTGAATCAATACCGCTGTTACAAATAGGATTATCAATGCAAAGAACAGTCCTACAGATATAAACGCACGATAATTAAATGCTTTTTGATGTGATGTTCTCATAGCTTATTTAGTCGTATAATTTTTAGTATCTACCTCTGATAAGCGGAAATACCCATAAGCAAAGTTTTCACTATTCGTCTGATTAACAATGTTGCCCCGAACAGCCGCAGGGGTTGCCGGAAACATGGCTCCATCTTCACTTCCCGATGCTAATAGCAGTTTCGACATATAGTTATAATATCTCTTCGAGATACCATATAATTTGAAAGTTACATCATCACCAACTTCTAAATCTTCATGCGAATAAAACACTTTTCCGCTTGAAGGCTAAGCCAATAGCCGCCAAAAGCAAGACAAACCTTACAAGTTCAATGACTTGTAAGGTTTTTTGCTTCTATTCTGTCTGGGTGTAAAAGTCAAAAAAAAGCCAAAAAACGACACACTTTGCGCTCTAAATCGTACCCCTTTTGGGGAATTTGAAAAAGGGGTACGATTTGTCCAAAATTGGCAGTGTGTTGTCTGAATTTGGCGGTGTAGCATAAAACTCAAATGGAGATAGTTAAATTATTTTTTTAACATTAAAAATTAGGTATAGGATGATATTTTTTTTCATTTCTATAAATATTGTGTATGAGGTTAAAAATTCACTTTTTAATTATCAATCATATTTCTGATACAAGAAGGTACCGTCTTCGTTGTAGGCTACAACCAATTCCGCATCCGTACTTTTGTTTTCAAGTTCCAGTATGTATCCTTTTACCGTACCTTTTTGAAAAAAATGACAGTCTTCAATCATATAGTTTGCATAAATATTTGATACTTCATCTTTTACGGCTGTCGCAACGGTGCTATGACCCACTTGCCGGGTGTACATCAAGAGAGCACCGTTATTTGCATACCATGCTTCATAATCTACATTGGCAATTTCAAAATCCACATTATAAACATTACCGACATAATCCCATTCCGTATCATGGGCTGATACAAATTGAGTATTGAAAGCTGTAATGACCGGAGACGGCACATTTTTCGATAAGATATCCGTGTCGCGACCTTGTTGATAAGCCAGCAGCAAGGCATCTATTTCTGTATCAGTATAGTCTCCATTCATTGGCATCTCTGGAGTTACAGGTTCTTCTGGTGTTCCATTGCTTTTCTTGTAAAACAAATTAGATATATACGAGCCGTCTTCTCCAAAATATGCTTTCTCTTCAACGTTACCCTTTTCCAATTCTACCCAATACCCCGAACTATTGATTTTAATCACCTTTTCCGCATCTTCGACACGGTATCCACCGAAGCGTGTCTCAATGGCTGTTTGCACGTTCTGTGGCAAGGAAGCTCTTGTGATATCAAATTTGTATGCAAGTAACACTCCTTCCTTATTATACCAAGCATCGTAATCTACATTATTGATTTCAAAGTCGACTTTATAAACCTCTGCGGCGGTTTCCCAGTCAATGTCCCGTGCATTCTGAAAGGTGACATTGAAGTTTGAAACAATGGCTACCAGAACATTGGTCGCTGCAACGTCTATGTCGTTTGTCGAATAATATGCGACAATAAGAGCGTCTACTTGTTCGTCGGACAATGTTCCGCCGATATCCGGGGTGGTAGTTCCAACATCATTGGCGGGTTTTACGGCGTCATTTTCCCAGAGGTTTTTGGAAATAAATGTACCGTCCCCGTTGTAGAATGCGTGGATTTCGGTATTGTTTTTCTCTAAATCGAGATAATAGCCAACCACATTTCCCTTATACACTTTCTCCACCTCATCGAGTATATATCCCTGATAATCATTAGCCAGAGCCGAAGATACGGCTGCTGGTAGTTCGTTGTGTGCAATGTCGTGCTTATACATCAGCAAGTTAGCATTATTGTCATACCAAGCTTCATAATCTACATGGTTAACATCAAAATCTATCTCGTAGACATTATTGGATACCTTCCATTCAACATCCGTTGCCTGCGGAAATTTTTTATCAAATTCCGTTTTGATTTTAGCAACAGGCTGGGTGGATGTCGACGGAGAAGAATAATATTGGGCAATTTTCAACTTTATCTCACTTTGCTCCAAAGTTGGGGTAAGAGTAGATTCGATACCATCGTCACTACTACAACCTGTTCCTAAAATAAAGGCCGGAGTCAGGATTAAAGCCATTAATGAAGATTTCATATTTATTTACATTTTAAATGATTATTCGTTGTTGCATTTTAAGAAATTCAGTCGTCAATTTCTATCAGGTTGAAATTCAAATCGAACTTCAATTCAAGTCCGTTGCTCATTTTAATTTCGTAGTCGTACCGGTCGCGATCTATAGCTACTATTTTCACATCTTTTTTATAATTCGCGGTTACATGGTTTTTGATTTGCTGCGGTACAATGCCTTCGGGAATCTGTGTGTGCTTGCAATCCACATCTTTCCACTCTCCTTTGTTGTTGAACTCGACTTTGCTTCCGTTGGTGAAGACTACTTCGTAGCTTTTGGCGAAAAACTCCTGCTCTACCTTAGCGTAAGAAACTTTGGCATCGGAAAAATAACTGCTAATGAATTGTTTTGCCGCAGCAGGTAGTTGTTTTACTGCAATTGGTTTGTCGTTGTCGGCGAAAGCCGTTCCGGAGGCCATTATTAAGGCAACCAATGATAAAAAAATCTGTCTCATAATTTTATTGTATTAATTATAATGTATATGTCATCCCTAACCCGTAGCTATTTACGCCTATTGCCGGTGCAATAATCAGGTTACTATTCTTTTTTCCTTCTCCTATATTAAATGTTCGATGAATTACGGGTAATAGCAGGTAGCCTATCTCGGTGCTTAAGATTCCGATGCCTGCCCCGGCCGATACATCGCTCAACCAATGCTTTTTATTGGTAATGCGCAGCAATCCGGTTCCGGTAGCGACGACGTAACCGGCAATACCAATCCAGGGAGAGGTGTCTTTGTATTCCTTGAAAAGAATGTGTGCACCGACAAAAGCGGTTGCCGTATGTCCGGACGGGAAAGATTGGCTATTGGAACCATCAGGGCGTTCGGCGTTTATCGTATTTTTCATTGTTCGTACAATTCCATGCATAATAATATGGGACGTTGCTATAACAATTGTTCGATCTTTAAAGTTGTGCTTGGCTTTTACCCCCGCCCAATCCAACGCATATACTGCGGCTACGGGTGCAAACTGCGAATAATCGTCAATGCTGCACATGCCAATACCGGTTTCAGTTACTTCGTCGTGTATTTCGTAATCGATAGATTCTTCCGACTTATCGAATTGCGAAGCGACACCATACGTTATAAGTGTAGCAGGAATGATAAATTTAGCATAAGGCGCATCAATAAGCAATTTGCAGGTATCCCTGTCTGCTTCCTGTGCATACACTTGAGAAGCAATAAAAAGGAAGGCGATTACAGTTTTCAGATTCATAATCGAACTATTTTATAATGAAACAAAGTTCGGATACGAATCTGAAAAGAAACTGAAATTCTAGGAAAAAAGAGAAAAAATATGTTTTTCGCCTAAAAATCGGTAGCAGATATCCATTCCGTAAAGCTTACAAACAGATTTGGCTAACGCCAATCCCAGGCCGGAGGAGCCTTCTTTTTTATTCTTTTGATAGAATCGTTCAAAAACGGATTCGGAATCCAAAGCTTCCGCTGCACCCGTATTGGTTATGGAAATGTTTTTACCGGCAATGCGAACAAGAATTTCACCATTGGGAACGTTATGTATAAAGGCATTTTTTAGCAAATTGCCAAATAGTATGGAAGCCAGCGTTTCGTTAGCATTGATTTTTACTGTGTTATCTTCCTGTATTGTCACTGAAATATGGCGATTGGCATAGATTTCCGAATAATCGTCCGCCAGTTTTTTGATTAATTCGTTAACGATGATTTCTTTTTTATCCGTAAATTGATTGTTTTCTATTTTCGTGAGCAGCAGTAATGTTTTATTGAGTTTGACGGCATAGTCGAGCGATTGTTTTGTTTTCAGAATTTCTTCCAACTGCTGTTCAGACAGTTGTGTATCTTCGACCAACATTTCCAACCGATTGAGGCAAACGGCCAATGGAGTTTGCAGTTCATGCGAAGCGTTTCCGATGAACGTTTTTTGTTGCTCATACGTTTCGATATTCCGCCGGGCGTTACGGACAACAGCATCATTCAGTTTGCGAAATTCGGTGGTCTTAGTTTCAATTTCCGGTTCGGTAAATTTCTTTTCCACGCTGAAACCATCCAACCATTTTAGCAATTTATACAGCGGTTTGAAGTGATGTTGCAATATAGTCCAGTTCAACCCGATAATGACAACCAGCAATCCTATATACAGAAAAATAATCCAGTGTAAGATGGCTTCCTGTAAATCCGATTTTTCAATCGTGGGAATGGAAACCGTCAATTCATAATACCTGTTCTCCGAGTCGCTGAAAATGGTTTTAAGGATGCGTGCAGGTTCGGTCTCTCTTTTCGAATGGATGTAAACCATTTCGTCGTGGTATTGTATGGCGGGATGCGCCGCCGCATACTGCGGTGTTATTTCCGCAATGTGGTAGCTGTTGTTCGTCCCGTTATTTTCATCAGGGAGTACCTCGCCTGCCAATGCACGGGTAATGATATATTCCGAATAATCTTCGAGCGAATCGTCCGTTTCATCGTTGATTTCCTCTACAATAATAAAGTAAAACAGTGTGGCCCATACAGACATTAAAATCAGCAGTGCAAACGAAATGCGCGACGTGATGCGATAGGCCAGTTTCATGATTCGTCGCCCGTTAATTTGTATCCGAAACCATATACGGCTTTGATTTCAACATTAGCATGGACTTCTGTCATTTTTTTACGCAGATTTTTAATCTGGGCGTAGATGAAATCGTAGTTATCGACTTGGTCAATATAGTCGCCCCACACGGCTTCGGCCAGTGCGGATTTATCTACCAGCCTGTTCGGACGGGTAATGAAATAATACAGGATGTCATATTCCTTCCGGTTCAGTTCAAGCGTTCGTCCGTTTACATACACTTCAAACTTATCGGGAATAACTTTTACATTTCCCGCTTCAATAATGGTTTCTCCCCGGTGAAGGTTACGGCGGATAAGGCTTTTGATGCGGGCATTGAGTTCAGACAGGTGAAACGGCTTGGCCAGATAATCATCGGCACCGAGTTCCAGCCCTGCAACCTTGTCGTCTACCGAATCTTTAGCCGAAATGATAATGACATTTTCTTGCTTGTTGATTTTCCTGAGTTCCTGTAACAACATCAGCCCGTTGCCGTCGGGCAGCATGATGTCGAGTAAAATACACTCGTAGTCGTAAAGCGATAGTTTTTCCAACGCTTCACGGAACGTTGCTGACGCTTCCACCACGTAACGTTCTTTTTCAAGGAAACGTTGCATGATTTCCCGCAGGGATGGCTCGTCTTCTACAATCAGGATTTTCATTCTTATCCGGTTATTTTTCAAAGGTACGGATAAAAACTGAAAAAGGGCTGAAATCTGGGTGGTTTATATATAATTTGAAAATTTGTGTTATCTTTGTGTCAAGCTAATCGACCTGCTCAAAGCGGGGCAAATTTATGAAGTTATCTCGTTACTTATCCGTTGCCTATTCTGAATAACAGCCAAGCCAAACGGTTGATTCAAAAAGAAATAATCCAAAAGCATAGTTTTGTTGCTAAATCATTACCTATTCTTGTTTTTACTCACCATAATTATCTAATCTACAGCGAAATAGCAATTAGCGCAAGTCCTGTATAGCACGAAAAAATGAAAATATCACGTACTTGTTCCAAACGCTTACAAGAAAATTTCTTACTCATAATTGTTTCCAATTCTTCTTGTATCAAATATCCTCTATCAACCTTTGTGATGCGAGTTTTATAGTTGGCAAAAGGGTCTGTTTGAATCCAACCGTTATTTTTGGCAGTGATAATAATTGATTTTAATCTCTGCATAAATTTTGCAGTAGTATTGGCGTTGCATTTACAAGTAGTGAGTAGATACACTTCAAAATCAGATAAGAACATAGGATTTATTTCTTTTAAGGAAATATCAGGAACATTATACTGCTCTTTTATAAAGTTTGTAAGATGTTTCCGGGTACATTCATGTTTTTGATAGGTTGCCTTTGTTTTGCTTATTCCTATTATTAACCAGGCGGGTTAATAACGACATTTTTTACGTGTCAAAGTATTCATAAACAGCTATTTGTGTAGAATAATATCACGTTATATTAGTGTCGGGTTAATAATTTGAATGTATCTTCATTCTGCCGTTTGAATAACTCTAACAACATTTGGTGATTGACCTCTGTTCCGAAAAAATTGTTTTTAATTTTTTGAGGTGTAACGTGGAGTTCTTTTTCTTGCAGGTCGCGATAGATTTTTGTCATCGTGGTTTTAATACTATCGAGAATAGCATTTAGTTCCTGCACTTCACTTGATTTGCCGATTGCTTTTCCGGCTTTCACATTCCAATAGTCAGGTTTGATTTCGACTTTTGCGCCAAATTGAACTGCTTGACCATTGACAGTAATACGTCCCATAATCGGCATATTACCGTTTGCTTTTTGTCCGTTCCTTTTAAGATAAAAAAGGATGCTGAATGTACTTTTCATATACCTAATTTTTAATGTCGCAAAGTTACTTGCAACGGGTTAAACATTAAGTACATACACACCGCCAAATCAGGACAATACACTGCCAATTTTGGACAAATCGTAACCTATTTTAATTTCGTCGGAGTAGGTTACGATTTAGAAACCAACCGACTGTACTATTCTGCGCTGATTTCATACTCTCAAATAACGTATCGCAAAGATACGCAAACTTTTTGAATCTCCATAATAACCCATCACGTTTCTTGCTGTAACATTTTAATATACAGAACAATAGGGAATTGCAAACGGCTATTTTGCTGAATTTTTCAAAATATGGTAAAATATCTCCTTCTTCGTCAAGACTTGTTATACGCAAATTTGAAATTGATACACTCCAATACTTCCAATCAGTCGAAACAGTATTCATTGAAGTTAATAATTATCTGTGCCACTAAAAATACCAAGAAATAGGGATTGCGTATTATAAAAGAACACCGTTCCTTTGTCGCCGAAAAAGAATAGCTTTCATTAATGAAATTACTAAAAGACGAAATATTCGAGTCCATTCTGTCTGTAGCCCGACAAGAGTTTCTCTCTAAAGGCTACAAGGATACCTCTATGCGCGACATTGCAAAGAAAGCCAATGTCGGGTTGAGCAATATCTATAACTATTTCAAAAACAAAGACGAGATATATCAAGCCATTTTGTACCCTGCCAAGAATAGCATTTCCAATTTTATTACCCAACAACATACCGAAGAGAACTTCGACTTTAGCCACGTAACTCCTTATGGTCATAACGAAAACGCCATAGTGTATTACATTGATTTAATAGAAAAATATAAAGAAGAGTATCGCCTTTTGCTGTATTGTTCGGAAGGCTCGTCTATGGCTAATTTCAGGGATGAGCTGACCGACCACATGACCCATATAAGCCATGATTATATGGCTTTGGAGAAGAAACACAACGCACAGGCGCATGCTATTTCTCCCTTCTTTATTCATACCATGTCTTCGTGGATGGTAAGTATTTTGGGCGAAATCGCAACACACGAATTGGACAGGCAGAAAATACGGGAGTTCTTTCAGGAATACTTTCGATTCAGCTACGCAGGATGGCGTGAACTAATAGGAACTTAAAGGGAGGCAGAGATTGCTTCCCTTTTTTATTGAACAAAATCGAACATTGTTCGCTAATAAATTAAATAAATATGAGTACATTAAACAATGGTTCGTTATAAAACAAAATAAATACCTGATAATCAAGAAAATAACCGTCGAAAAATTTGGATAATTCGCTGATATTCAGTGACTTTAAGGATTAACCACAATCTGAGAAGTTATGTCAACCAACGAATATCCAAATGCTAAATATCTCATTATCAGTGTATTGAAATCATATAACTTTTCAAGTCTTAAAGAAGTCCGAAAACAGTTTATCTTAAATGTCCTTTTGTGCTTTTTGAGCATCAAAGGTAAAATAAATTTCTTACAACTCTCTCGATTTTCCGAACATTGCGAGCAGTATTTCCGGATTAACTTCGAGAATAAGTTCAATTTTCAAAACTTCAATCTTATGCTTGTGCCAGGGCAAAAGATTAAAGAATGTATTGTTGCCTTT
>JBKEBE010000119.1:0-24223 GCA_047973025.1 Paludibacteraceae bacterium | reverse complement strand
CCAAAAATACCCTGCGCCGGTTGTGTATTTGCCCGATTTGGGAATATAGCCCGGGTCAAAAGCAATGGCTTTACGAGTGCCGCAAAATTGTTGCACCGTTTCCAAATTGAAGGTCAAAAAGTCAAATTTGCGTTCAAACTGCTGTCGGTAACGCGCTTCGTTATGATTGCCATAGCGTTGTAGCTGTAGAAAGTTGACACGGGCATTGATACTTAAAAAAAAGCCAAAGAACGTCTTTGAAAAAATCTTTACGCCATTTATTGAGTGGCGATAGGGAGGAGAAACATTGCTCACAAAGTTGAGCGTAAAAATTTTTATGAGAAAAATAGGTCTTGAAAGTCATATCCGAATAGATGTTGAGCACCTATAAAGACACTGACTTTCAATGACTTATACAAATATTTTAATACTTATTTCGCTGATAATCAAATAATTATATAAAAGTTTAACGAAGTATTGATTAAAGACACATGTAACACGCCATTAATCATTCCCTTGTGTGTCAAACTTACTTTTACATGGCTGTTTCATCCTAAAAGTTACTTGGTCAGTTCCCTAAAAACATCTTCCATCCTTCGTTCCATCTGCTTTATCATCAGTAATTTATTCCCGGTTTCAACGGCAAAATCAAACAGCTCGGGTCTCACATCTTTAGTGGCGGTTATTTTGAAAATCTTGTTGTCCACCGTTTCGATTGATTTAATCGATTTTATCGGTAGATTTTCTATTTTGTTCAGAAATTCCACTTCCAAATGAAATTTATTTTCTGAAAAAATGGCAATTCGCGTTACATCCGGAGAATCGGCGACAATCTTACCTTTGTTGATGATGATTACCCGATTGCATACGGCTTCAATTTCTTGCATGATATGCGTACTGAAAAGTACGGTGCGATTTTTTCCGATTTCTTTAATTAGGTTTCGAATTTCGACAAGCTGATTTGGGTCAAGACCCGTTGTCGGTTCGTCAAGAATCAACACTTCGGGATTGTGAATCAGTGCTTGTGCCAATCCAACGCGTTGTCGGTAGCCCTTTGAGAGTTGACCGATTTTCTTCGTATATTCAGGTCGTAGCCCAACGAGATCAATCAATTCATCGACTCTATTCTTTTTTGTTTTACCTAATTTGTATATTTCAGCGACAAACAGCAGGAATTCTTTGACATACATATCCGGATAAAGTGGATTTTGCTCCGGGAGATAGCCGATGTTTTTTTTCGTTTCCATCGGCTTTTCTTTTACTTCCGTTCCACATATTTTCGCGGAGCCTATTTCATAATCCAGCGCGCCGGATAGAATCCGCATAGTAGTCGTTTTACCCGCTCCATTGGGTCCCAGAAAACCCACAATCTCACCCTTGCCAATGGAAAAATGGATATCGGTCAGTGCTTGCTGAGCACCGTAGAATTTAGACAAGTTGGAAACAGAAATTGACATAAATAGATACTCCTTATACTTCCTTTGAAGGCGTTTTTTTCACAAAGAACAATAGGATTGACAATAAAATATACCACAAAATAATCGGTGAAATCGCGTCAACGCGTAGGAAAATAACCAGTAACAACCCGACTCCGAGAAAAATAAACGGAACTTGATTGTCTTTCCACGTTAGATTTTTGAATTTTAGTGAAAACATCGGAAGTACCGCTACCAAAAGATACGAAAAGACAAGCGTAAGAAGAATTAAAGCAACGTGATTTTCTGAAAACCAACCGGAGAATGAAACGGCTATTCCACCCCAAAAAATCGCGTTGGCAGGTGTAGGAAGCCCGATAAACGATGTGGTCTGACGCGTATCAATATTGAATTTAGCCAAACGCAGGGCGGAAAAAACCGGAATCAGGAAAGCCAAGAAGGTGTAATTTTGAATTCCATTGACGGAAAGCATCGAGAAAATTATTGCGCCCGGCACCAATCCGAAACTAATCACATCCGCCAAGCTGTCTAATTCCTTTCCTATTTCGGAATATGCGCCGACCAATCGGGCAACCATCCCATCCAAAAAATCAAAAAAAGCGGAAAGCAGTATGGCAACCGTTGCTCCCGTATAATTCCCGTTGAAAGCGAGCCATACGCCACAACAACCCGAAAATAAATTCAGACAGGTAATCGTGTTTGGCAAATGCTTTATCCCCCAAAATTGATTCGAAGGCTGTGTGTTATTATCTTCCATCTTAATTATTTCAATGATAAATTGATTTATTCGACAGTATAAAATCAGCTTGGCAATTTACTATCCATCCAAATGGTAACCGGTCCGTCATTAACCAAAGTTATTTGCATATCCCCGCCAAATTTTCCTGTTTTCAACGGTTTATTTGTTAACTTTTCCACTGCTTTGCCAAATTTTTCGTACAAAGGAATGGATATTTCCGGCTTTGCCGCGTCAATATAAGACGGGCGGTTTCCTTTGCGGGTACGGGCATGAAGTGTAAACTGACTGACCAGCATTATTTCGCCACCCACATCTTGCACGGATAAATTCATTACGCCGTTTTCGTCGTTGAAGATACGCAAATTTACTAATTTTTGGGAAAGAAATTCAATGTCTTTGTCATCATCGGCATTTTCTATGCCGACAAAAACCAGCAATCCGTCGCCTATTTCCGAAAATAGGTTTCCGCTAATTGTTACAGAAGCTTCCTTTACTCGTTGAATCAACAATCTCATTCGTCTAAGTTATAACTTTCAATATTTTAAAATGGATAGCCAATCGCCAGATTAAACGCGTAGTCGTCTTTCGTAAGGTTTGTACGCCAGCGTTCCGTCCTGCTCAACGCCGGATTGAACAGTTTTACGCCCAAATCCAAGCGTAGCACGAAGAACGAGAAATCGGCTCGTATTCCTACGCCGTAAGCAACCCCCATTTGCCCGATGAAATCGCCAAATTTGAATACGCCACCGGGTTGCGTGTCGTAGTCTTTAATCGTCCATATATTGCCCGCATCCACGAAAAGCGCGCCGTCCAGTTTCCAAAACAGGTGCGAACGGTATTCCATATTCAGGTCGATGCCGATATCTCCCATTTGCGTGTTGTAGTCGATGTAGCCACCCTTGCTCTTGTACGTACCCGGTCCAAGTTGGTAAGCCGTCCATCCACGGACGCTGTTGGCTCCACCGGAGAAGTATCTTTTTTCAAAAGGAATCAGGTTATTGTTGCCATACGGTACGGCAATACCCAAACCGGCGTGGTACACTATCCGGTTGTTTTTATCTACAATCTGATGGAGTGAAATGTTGAAATCGGTTTTTACGTATTGGGCATAACGTATCCCGAAAATATCATATGCCCCTTCCGTGTTTTTTGGGGAGTCAAACAAATGATTCATTGCGAATAGAAAATTACCTGCTGTCTCGATGCCATAGTTCAACGTGCTGTAGTTACGCAACGGCTGTAACGGGCGAAAACCACTGTACGAACCACTGTATCCGGAACGCATGATCAGGTGGTTTTGGAAGTTGAACATGAAATAAGGGCTGGTACTCAAGTAATCACGATATTCCGGCGAAATGTAAGGGTAATACACGTAGCTGACGTTAAGCACATCGACATTATGTTTTACCTGCAATTTTTCACTCCAGTTGTATTTAAATCCGACTTCGGTAACGATTCCCGTATATTCTTTGGGTCTCCTGCGAAGACTGTACGAACTGTTAATTTCGGTAGTCGCTCTTACATCGCGTTTGAATTCGCGAGAAGCAAAAGGCAATAGGAAAGTGGGAAATTTTAATCCGACATCAGCTCCAAGCTCGTACGAATGTTGATTTCGACCTTGATACTCATAGGCGGCGCGTCCGCGTAGAGAGAGTGTCTCCGAGCCGTGAAAAATATTTCGGTGTCCGTAATTGATATTTCCTCCTAATCCCCAGTAACCGGCTGAATAAGTGCCTTCTACATCGGTAGAAAGAGATTGTAATTTGTTGGGTGTGAGAATGATATGTGCGTCTAATTTATTTTTTCCGGCTTCCCGAAAACTTATTTCCGAGTATTTGACGGCACTCAACGCGTTGAGTGAACTGTACGAACGCTCCACTTCTCTGTCGGAATAGGTATCTCCGGGCAGAATATGTGTACTTTGAATGAGAACAGACGGACGGATATTGCGTTCTTCCCTATAAATAATAGCGTAATTACCTAATGTTAAGGTGTCCGGATTGATTTTTGAAGTCGGATTAGCGATAGTTTTGTTGCTTTCGCTGTATAAATGCACCTTTTCAACGGTATATTTGCGATACAATCTGTCCGATACCGTATCCAAATGGTCGATTTCATCGCGAACTTCCAGTACGATGTCAATCTCCTTTGAGTTTAGTGCGCTATCTGCGTAATAATGCAGGTAATCTTTGTTAAAATTGAAATAACCACGGTTACTAAATTGGGCGGTTACGCGTTCACGTTCGTCATCCAGCACATCGCTGTCAAACAAATTCGCAGTTTTGATAAGGGTTCGAACTGTGTCTGAAGCGATTTGAAATAATTCGGGGTGCGAGATATTGACAGAATAACTCCGAATCCTGTACGGCTTATTGGATGTAATTTTATACGTAATCTCCGTCTTTTTCTCGCCGGGATAGGTGGTTTCACTCGTAACTTCGGCATCCATGAATCCACGGTTGTAAAACAGCTTGCCGATTTGATTTTCCGTAATCTCTCTCAGACGTGGGTCGTAGATTACCGGCTCGTCTCCTATGCGTTTCAGAAAACGGTTTCGCCACTTGGCCGTATCTTGTCTGGAAAGATTGTAAATGCCCAATTGCAATTTCCAGAAGCCTAAAATTTCTGAATTAGGCATCTGGCGCACGTATGATTTGATTTCGTTTTTGGGAATTACCTTACTGTCCGTATTTACGGAGACTTTATGCAGCAGATACTCGTTTTCAGGCACGTATTTCGTTGTGTTGCAAGCCACAGCGAACAATACAATGCACGTAGCGAGTAAATATTTCATTTTCTTCATGCTGAATATAGTGTATGAGCGATAGTAGTTGTAGGTAGTTCCTTGTCAAAAGGAAATAAAATTTGTATGGCTCAAAAAATCCAATTTAATCCTATTATTGCATATACACGGTATTCCGGTAGGTGTCTTAGTCGGCAATAAAATCATCGTAACTATCCGTTTTCTATGAATATACGCATCGCCTGCCATTACTTATACAAAATGTTGGCAACAGTTTTTTCTTCCAATTTTAATGTCATTTGTTCCGGGATAATATACTTTTTCTTTTTTGTGGTTAATTGAGATTTATTATCCTTAATTCGAGATTTCATTTCAAAGTTCGCAATACTATCATTTAATTTTGTGTTTGATAAAATCGCTTCATATACAGCATTACGATTGTTCTCGTTTGCACCTACGTGGTAAAAATGTTCTTTAGTTGCAACATAACAATCTTTCCAAATCGAAAAAACATAATCATTTGTACGATATTTATTGCTTAACCAAGTTGATAAAATAAATTTGCTTTCAGAATTAACTAATCCATCGTGTAGATGTATTTCTTCTTCTTCCGACCAAGAATCGAAATAATCCACGTGTCTGCCTATGTAAGGTGGGTCTGCATATACAAAGTCAGTTGATTTTATTTCAGATAGTGTTTGTTTAAAATCTTGATTTTTAAATTCATAATCTCCTAATTCAATGATTTGAGAAATCATTTTTACTTGATTAGATATTTTTGTGATGAGAGCCTGTGCAAATCGATTTGGCTTTCTGCAAAAAGGAACATTAAATCCTCCTTTTTTATTAAATCTCATCATTCCGTTAAAGCAAGAACGACTTAAAAATAGGAAATCTAACGGATTACCTTCTTTATTAAATCTATCTCTGACAGTATAATAATAGTCTCCTTCTGATTCTAATAATTTTTTTCCTTCTTCTGTGAGAAAAAGTTTAACGATTCCACTCGTAATTTCTTTGTTTTGAATGGCTTTGTAAAAGTTTATTAAATGAGGATTACTATCACAAAGTAAAGCTTTTTTAGGTCTGACATTAAAAGCGACAACTCCAGTTCCCATAAATGGTTCAACCCATCTGTCATATTGAATGTTTTGTGAGTTAGAATCAATCCAATCCACAAGCTTGGTTTTTATTCCTTGTGATTTTATAGGAGGTACAATTGGCATTACTTCTTATTCTTTAATTTAGGTTTTACTGGATTGATTTTTGATGTGTCAATTCCTTTAAATTCAAGAAATTCAGAAAGCTTTGTTAACTTCTTGTATGAACCGTTGTGTTTTGGGTCGGGAACTTTTAGAACATTTTGGTTAATCCAAAATTCGTCAAATGTTTTTTCTCCAAGTTTTATAAATACTCCATTGCCTTGTAGAATATCATCAATATATTGAATACTTCCAATATTGGAAGTATTACCACTACCTCCTTTATCGCTGGAAATTTTCCATTTTTCCTCTGCGAAAAATACAAGGTCTTTAATTACAGAATTAATTTCTTCTAAATCTGAAAGTTTTAGAATTTCTGTTTCATCAATATCTGTTGATAAGGCTCTTGTGTATAAAATACCTAAACATATGTGTGCAGAATAATCTGCATAAGGATATTGAATGTTTTTGGTGCTTTTGCGATTTCTGAAATATTCTCCGTGAGAACCAAGTGTGAAACCATTGCAAAAACCACCGTAATCATCTAAACGATAAGTAGTTTTTATATCAACTGCAAATTTTACATTGGGGTCTTTTTTGTTTACGAAAGATAAATCTGGATACCAATTTTGCATTTCAGCAAGCACAATATCATATCCGTTTCTGTTGGCAAATTCTTTAAATTTCGGGAATAATTGAATTTCAAGTATTTTTGATATGATTTTTGTGTCAGATGAGATTGTATAAATATTTTTGTCAATGTCAATAAATCCTTTGACTTTCCAATCTCCGACATTGTCTGAAACATATTGAGTTAGTGCTGATGCAAACTCTTTCAATTTACTTAAAAATTCTTGTTTTATATTGCTCATATTTATTCAAAATAATTTGTCGTAAAGTTACTAAAAATTCTCTGGTCTTTATCGATGTAGGTAGCTTTCGTTAAATTATTGCCAACTTGTTTTTTATGCGAGCTTTATCTCTAAAATACAAAAAACTTCTGCAAATATACGTTTTATTCTCGTTTTCTTTGTTAGTTTTGTAGTGTAAAAGACTGTAATGTTTTGAGCATAATATCCGATTGATATTCTCCGTATGGTATCTAAAATGAAAATAAGATGGATTAATTCGCTTTCGCGAAAGAAAATTCGCGATGAAGAAGGGATTTTTGTCGCGGAAGGGAAGAAAATTGTCGCGGATTTACTTCCGTTGTTGCCGTGCCGCTTCGTGGCTTCCACCGACAAGGATTGGAGTGATAAATATCGAAAATATTTCGATGAAATCGACGAAATATCTGAAGAAGAATACCGGAAGATAACGTTTCAGAAATCGCCACAAGGCGTGTTGGCTATTTTTGAAAAACCGGTCTTCAAAATAGATTTAGATGTGGTCGCTCAAAACTTATCCATCGCTTTGGACGATATTCAAGACCCCGGCAATCTGGGGACGATTGTTCGTTTGGCTAATTGGTTTGGAATAGATGACGTGTTTTGCTCGATGAATACGGTCGATATTTACAATCCCAAAACAATTCAGGCGACCATGGGAGCCGTCGGATGTGTAAGGATTCATTATGTCGATTTGGAAAAATTCTTGTCCAAGGCAAGTTCCAAGGTACCCATCTACGGTACCTTTATGGATAGCGAAAATATTTTCAGTGAAAATCTGACCGAAAACGGGATTATCGTTATGGGAAATGAAGGGAACGGTATCTCCGAGAAATTAATGCCGTTTATAGACCGTAAATTGACTATACCGAGCTTTCCGTATAACATAACTACTTCTGAATCGCTCAATGTCGGTTTAGCGGCAGCTATTACCGTAGCTGAGTTTAGAAGAAAAAACAGTAAAATGTAAAAATGACGACACGAAGAAGAAAAAGCGGATGCTTGTTTTTTATTGTTTTGATAGCAGTATGCGTGATCGCTTATTTTACCAATCCCACCAAGCTGCAACATCAGACCGTGGCGAAAGAACGATTAAGCAAAGTAGCCGATGATTTACTCGCAAAATATGGCGTTGAAAAGGGACTTTTAGGTGTATTTGGAAAAGACCTGACCGGACAACTGGTCGATGAATTGGTTCAAACTCACGTTTCGTCCGATAATTATTTCCTGCTTTCAACAACCCAAGTCAACTGGGACGGAAGAAGTCAAATCATCGGCATTGGCGCGTTTAACAACGTATTCATTCCGAAAAAAGTGGATGAAATCCTTGAGCGGGAAGTGGAAAAATACGTGAAAGAGAAAATTCAAAACATGCAAATACCCGGCTTAGATTTGAAAGATTTTGGATTTGACTTGGAGTTGTAGAGCATAATCCATTTTTTAAAAAGATATTTCGCCACTCCCTATACAGATTCGGGATTTATTGTCATATACTACGCCGAATTGTCCGGGTGCGATGCCTTGTAGCTTCTCAGCCGATTTGATGTGATAACCTTGATCTGTTTTATAAATTTTACCCGGGGTAAATTCGGGAGTATGTCGGATTTTGAAAGTAATATCGATACTCGCTTCTGTATCGTTTGACCATGTATTTTCGGTAATGAAATGAAAATCACTCATCGTGAACTCGTTTCCATAAGCCGCTTCTACGTCGTACCCTTTGGAAGCATAGACAACGTTGGCTTCCACATCTTTGCGGATAACGTACCACGGTCCGCCCGACAGTCCCAATCCTTTGCGTTGCCCCACGGTATGAAACCAATACCCGTTGTGATAACCGAGAATTTTTCCGGTCTCAAATTCGACAATCGGTCCTTTTTTTTCGCCCAAATACCGTCGGATAAAATCGTTGTAATTGACTTTTCCCAAGAAACAAATACCTTGACTATCGCCTCGTTTGGCAGTGGGAAGTTTGGCATTTTCGGCTATTTCACGCACTTCACTTTTCATCAGATACCCGATGGGAAACGTTAATTTGGCCACCTGTAGCGAGTTGATTTGCGCCAAGAAATCGGTTTGGTCTTTTATGGGATCTTTAGCGGTTCCCAGATACGTTTTTCCGTTTTCATCGATGGTTGTGGCGTAATGTCCGGTTGCCGTTTTGTCAAAATCCTTGCCAACGCGTTGCTCGAAAACGCCGAATTTAATCAGCTTATTGCACATCACATCGGGGTTGGGTGTGAGTCCATTTCGTACCTTGTCAATGGTATAAGCTACGACGGTATCCCAGTAATCTTGGTGTAAATCGACCACTTCGAGTTTACATCCGTAGCGATGCGCAATCAGACTTGCCATCTCGATGTCTTCTTCGGACGAGCAATGAAGCAGTTCATCATCATCTTGTCCGATTTTGATGTAAAAAAGCGTTGGGGTAATTCCCTGCTCTTTTTGCAGATGAACTACCACAGAGCTATCTACTCCACCGGATATTAAAGTCGCTACGTTCATGAAAGAAATGGGTACAATATGTGTTAAATAAAATAATCGGACAAATCGACTAAGCCGGCTTTAACGGCATATTTAGTCGCTTCGTGAATATTATTCACTTCTATTTTTCGGAATATGTTTTTTCGGTGACTGATGACGGTATGCATACTCGAATGCCTTTTTTGCGCGATTTCTTTGGTCGTTTTTCCCGAAGCAATTTCTTTCAAAATATCTTTCTCTGTGGGAGTGAGACGCGCTTTTTCGGCCTCGGTCTGTTGTTTGTAAACCGTATCGAGCAAGGCATTGGAAACTATTCCGCAAACATATCGCCGGTTTTTCAATATCTCTTGAATGCACAGCCTGACTTCATCCGATGAGCAGTCTTTGTACAAAATACTGAAATTCGGAGCACTGAAATAGACCTGCCGTATCAAATTATCACTCAGTTCTGTAGAGAAAAGTAACCAACTCGCGCTACTGAAGCGCAATCCAAAATTGCATAATTCATCCGCGCTTTGAAAGTCAAAAAGCGCATAGTCAAGTATTACGACAGATGTCGGTTCATTTCCCAACATAGCGACCAATTCTTTTTTTGTCTGGACTTTTGAAAAGTCAAAGTCTCCCAATGGAGAAAAAACGGCACGGATACCTTCGGATGTAATGAATTGATTGTCGGCTAATATTATTTTCTTCATCAGATGCCATTTAAATGCGGTGCAAAGGTACGAAAAAAAGATACAAATTTGTTTTGCCGGAAAGTACCGTCGATTACCGATGTCTTGCCAATCAATACCTATTTCAGAATACATCAGAAAGGCGAACGGAATCCGCTCGCCTTTCTTTCTGGTAAAAATTGACTAAACCCCCAATCAATTTTCCCATAAGTCTTGCTCGAAATTCATCAACTCGGTTTCTATCCGTTTCTGCTCTGCCCGCAGGGTCTCTTCGCTTAGCGAGAACTCCAAAAGCATTCGGCTGTACATATTACTGTCGCCCAAGATATAGCTTGCATAGAGATTTTGTGCGAAGAACTCATCGTAAGTCAGCCGTTGGCTGTCGTTCCCGCTTGGTATAACAAATTGGCGCATCAGGTAAGGGCGTAGTTCGTCAAAAGAGAACCAGCAAAGTACCGAGTTGCGAAAATACGCCATTGTTTCACTGTTGGACATATTGTCCGGATGAAGCGCGTACATAGGTGCTATGGCAATGATTTTCCTGTAAAGACGGGAAGTGTGTGTATCAAAGAAAATGACTTCCTGAATCAAAAATTTCAATTGATTGCGCACGTATCGCATGTACTGGTCTGCGTTCAATGTACGCTGCTCGGTAATGTTATCTACCTGAATCAAGTTGTTGTCTGTGAGTTCGTCAAAAGCAAATACGCGCGAAAGCTCTTCGCCTTGCAACATTTCGCTGAAAAGCGGTTTTATGTCGCGAGGATTGCGCTTATACACGTTGACTCCGCTAACAACGGCATCCAACATCAGGCGGAATAAACTTTTATATTCTTCGGTAGCGCGCGTCGGGAAATAGAGCTGAAAATTCTGCTTATCGCGCATATCAATCACACGATATACCACTCTTGACCAGGTAATATCTTCCGCTCGGTGGTTGATAACGGCAATGGTATCCGCCATCGCGTCCAACTCGTGGGTTTGCAAGCGAATATTTCCTATTTCATCAAAGAAAGAAGCGTTTGGATCTTGTGCGTTGGTAATTCCTGCGGAAAAAACAAAACAAAATAAAAGAACAAATATGCCCCCTAATCTCATGGTAGGAGAAACTGTAGGATGGTCAAAATGTCTTGATGGAAGTTTATTCATTGTTTTATACCTATTTTATCGTCGTAAAAAGAACGAATTATTTCAAAAATTAGTATTGAAAAAGTCTCCTTTTTAAATAAATTGTCTGTTATAGTTCTACGGTTATCGGATTCAGACTACGGGTTTTCCCATCGGGACCTACCGCTTTTATATTTTTCAAGTGAATGAAATCGCCACCTTCCAATTGCTCCAACTGGGCTGTTTGGCGTGAGTTTAACTCGCCACTATTGCTTGTGATTACCCCGATAATGGTCTGCATGGTAAAGCTCGTAATGGTAAAGTTCGCTTTTACCAATTCGTCTTCGCCATAGCTGGCAACCAATTTAGAACCCTGCATTTGTCTTCTTGATACGCGTCCTTCCTGTATTTGACGGGGTACTCCGCCCGCGTCGGCAAATTGCAGAAACGCTTTGGGATCCGGTAGGTATTTTACGCGGAAAACCCCGCTCCCCATCGTCTGTTCGCGACCTTCTACCACAGCTGCGACTATTACGGTAATTTCGCCATCCTGATTGGCGCGGATGATGTAATTGCCGTCGGCTGATTTTGCCGCGGTACCGCCTTTTACGCTTACGCGTACATTTTCTGCCGGAATACCGGGTACGGAAATGCTGAACCGGTTGTCAATACCCCGGTAAACCACATTTAAATCTTCATTGGATATGGTTGCCGCAGGTTTCCCTACCGTGTATTCTTCGGCAAAATTATACGTGCGCCAATTCCCGTCGTTGCCCGGCATACGGATTTGTCCGGAATATTTGAACGTACCCGTTTGCGAAGCGACAAATTCGTATTTCCCGAATCGATTGGTGCCACCGGTAGAAATCCGGCTACCATTCACGTAGTATTCGTATTGGCGCGTTGAGTCCGTCGCCGCCAGAATAATATCCGCCGAATAACGACCACCTTGTATGATGTAGCGGGAATTGGGTACGACAAATGCTTGTACTTTGTTTACGCGGAAGTCGTCAAAATCGGTCATCGATTTCAGATACTGTACGGTTTCGGCTTCAGCGGAACGGATATCGGATTGGTATTTGGTCAGAATGGTAACGGCGGCGGAAACCGGCATGGATTCAAAAAGTTTGGTTTCCCATTGGCGTCCGTCGGTCTTGAAGATGCTGCGATACATCTCTTGTTTTGCCGGATTGCCTTCCGATATTTGAATCAGGAAATCGCGGTAGCCTTCGATTTGTTCGCGTAGTTTTCTACCGTTTCCTTTTGTTAGCGCGTATTCGCCGGCCGCGTCAATATTTTCTTTGTTAATGATATTTACCGCTTCTTTGTCGGCTTTCTCGCCGTCAGCAATCAATAGAATTTGGTATTTGAAATTTTTGATGTAGTTGTTCAAATCATCGCTTCGTTTTTGAACTTCCGTTGCTTTGTCTAACCACTCTTTTACTTTTGCCGGATTTTTCTCGTACATCAGGTTGAAGTCTTTGTAAACATCCTGCGAACGAATGTCCGATGACGCGATGGTATTGCGTAAACTGCTGTCCACCAACCCAAATCCGTTCAATATCTCGCTTGAAACGTTCAACGCCAACATCGCCGTCAGCACAAGGTACATCATACCTATCATTCGCTGGCGCGGGGTTTCGGGACAGTTTTTTGCTCCACTCATTGATTTCTTATTTTAGCTTCTCGAATCTCCAATAGCGAGATTTTTTTTAGAGCTTATAATTGAAAATAAGTTTCTTACTTTTTAATCGTATTTTTTCTATAATTTGATTTCGACACCACGCTTACTTTAACTTAAAGCGTTCAGCATGTTTCCGTAAATGGCATTCAAATCTTCCACTTGTTTGGCTAATTTTCGGGTAGCGGTTTGGTAGCGCTGACTTTCCAACTGAGCCGCATTGGCTGCTTCGCGCATCTTGTCCATATCGGTCGCAACACCATCTACATTCTCAGTCGCTTTGCGGATGGCGTCGGCTTGTCTGTTCAGGTTCTCTGTTTGAGTCTGAATGTGGCGAAGCTGTATTTCGTAAATGGAATTGATGGACGCTATACTCCTGTTTACGGTATCCACATTTCCGGAATAATTGCGTGTACTACTAACGACCTGATCCATCTCCGAATTTACGTTTTGATACGATGAAGCCAAAGTCTCGGCAGTCGTGTTTAGTTTTTGTTGTGTTTCCGCAAAATTCGCCGCTGTTTCCGAAGCCGATTCAATGTGCTTTGCCAATCCGTTCGCCGCCAAGGCAATGTCTGCCAAAGCCTGTAAGTTTTCCGCGGTCGTTGAAAGATTTTTGATCCCTTCGCTCAGTTTTTGCACATCGTCTTCTGCCAGTAGTCCGTTGAATGGGCGTATGTCTGTTCCTGTTTCGCCATTTCCCACTACTCCCGACGAAGCGTTTGCGGAACCTCCACCGGTTCCACCGCCACCTCCGCCGATGATGATTGTGCCGCCTCCACCGCTACTTGCCGTTCCACCAACGGATTGAAAATCGGTTTCGTTTACATTACCTTGCAATACCATTCCGCCGGAAATAGGCGAACCTGACAGAGCTGCCGATATGGCGGAAGTGTCTAATTTTTCGCCGTTTTTGCCTTTGAAGTTGAATATTTTGCTCCAATCGTATTCTCGGTAGGGCTTGTCGAAAATTCCGAGTGCGAAAATAATGGACTCTACCGTCATTCCTACTCCCAGCATAATATTCCCCACCGGAAGGTGTAGAATCTTGAACATGGCACCTAAAATTACAACAGATGCTCCCAGACTGTAAGCAGCTGAAACCATTCTTCTACCGGTATATGAGTTCCACCAACGGTAAAAAGAGCTGTTTGGTTTTCGTAGTTTCATATTTTTTTTGTTTCAGGATTCCGATTTCAGATACCAAATTATCGATTACCTGTTTTTTGTTCTATTTTTTATCTTCTAAAAATCTTGTTATTAATCTCCTACATAAGTTCGTACGCAACGGAATCCGATGTATGGACGGCTTTCGTTTTGATATTGATACGTTTTTACGCCACATTGCAAGTAATACGCAATGTCTTTCCACGAGCCGCCTTTTACAACTTTTCGTTTCAAAGTGGGGGCATCATCGTTTTTAGCATTGTACTGGTAGTTGGGATTCATTTCGGCTACAACCAAGTTGTTGGCACCTCCGTAAGCGGTTGATGTCCATTCCGCTACATTGCCCGCCATGTCGTAAAGTCCGTAGTTGTTTGGCGCGAATGAGCCGACTTTCATGGTAGCTGTTCCGGTATCGTTGCCAAGACCACCTCTATCGGGTTTGAAATTAGCCAAAAGACAGCCTTTGGAGTCGCGAACGTAATTTCCACCCCAAGGGTATAGAGCTAATTCCCTGCCACCGCGTGCGGCATATTCCCATTCGGCTTCGGTAGGTAGGCGAAATTCTTCGCCCCGCGTTAGATTAGTTCCGAAATACTGTTTGGTACGCCAATTGGCAAATGCTTGTGCCTGCTCCCACGTTACACCTACGACGGGATATTGGGCAAAAGCACCGTGTGTGAAATACATTCGCATTTTTGGGTCGTTGTAGGTGTATTGGAAATCGCGCATCCACGCTGCGGTGTCCGGGTAAACGTTGACAATTTTGCTTTGGTAAAAGTCACTACGGGATGTAAGCGTGCGCGTATAAGTAACGTTGCGCATCATTCCATCTTCATCCACGTATCCGCTGTCGCGTCTGATGGTGGCTCCGGCAGGAAATGTACCGGTCTTCAGGTCGTAGCGGTTAGCCGGAAGAGTGGATTGTTGAAAATCATACCATTCGTATATAAAACGTAATTTGCTCGGATCTATTTCTTTACCACTACTCAGTACGTTGCCACCTTGGTAGTAGAGCGAACTGAGTATGTCCTGAATCTCTTCGTCTCTGGAGTTCCACGGCACTTTCGATTTCCAGTTGATAATTGCTTTCTCCGGTAATGCTTCATCCATATCGCCTTTGATGGGTTTGCGAAACTCGTCTCTTCCTGCTATGATGAGCATACGCATGGCGATGGAGTCCTTTACCCAGTTTACGAACTGCTTGTACTCGTCGTTGGTAATTTCGGTATCGTCCATCCAGAAAGCATTCAAGGATACTTTCATCGGACGTTCGCTTATGCCTCCCATCATAGATTCGTCATTGGGTCCCATGGTAAATGAACCGGCTTTGACGTAAACCATTCCATAGGGATAGGCATCGCTGAAGCGTCCTTTATTTCCGGTTCCGACCAACTGTCCGGTAGGCTTGTTGCAGGCAACCATGATGATGGTTATTAATAATATCGGCAGAATTTTTTTCATATTTCTTCGCTTATATTCCTTCAATGTTGATGACAAAGTCGTACTACTTCTTTAGAAAACGAGTGTAAACTGTTTGTCTTTATTTGTTTTTTTCTTTTCAATTTGTAAGTTTTTTTATAAAATTCGGATACTTTTATACTTGCTTTTACTTCCGAAATCGAAGGCGAAACTATACGAAATCAGCACCTCCGGAGTACCATAAGTGGCTTTTATCATTTTTGAAGCGGGTACATCGTACGAAAATCCGACCAGCAGTCCCCTCAACAAATTGATACCGGCGTAAACGACTACCGCATCTTGGTAACGGTATCCGAGTCCGGCCCAAAATTTTTCGTCGTATTCCAATCGGGATGAGACTTCTCCCTGCCACGATACGAAATCACTCTTGAACAAAGCAGAAGATCGAAGCATCCATTTTGGGTCTGAGAAAGAAAGATCGTATCCCCCCGTAGCGTATATGACACCCGGCACATTGAATTGTGTGTGGTCATCATTGATTTTTACGCTTGGAGCATTTAAATGAACGTAAGAAATTCCAAGATAGTATTTTGGTGTGGAATAAAATGCGCCAAGCGACAAGTCTAAACTCATTCCGGTTTCGTCGGTCGTAGGGACTGCTGTATCTTCAAGCATCCTTTCGTGGTATTCGGAATTAAGTTCAGCACGTACGCTGTCCGCGATAAAACTTACCCCCACAAAACCCAAATCGGCTCCTAAACTCAACGTGTTTTTCCCTAATTTTCTTTTATAAGCGTATTGTAAATGTCCCGATTGATTGACAAACGCTCCGATACCGTCGCGAAGAAATTTTATTCCTACTCCATTAGACGCTTTTTCACTTTTCATAAATGGGGTACTGATAGTAAAATACAAGGTTTGTGGAGCACCCGGCATATTGAGCCATTGTTGCCTGAATTGTCCGGTAGCGTTTATCATGCCGTTTTCGGCAATAGACGCGGGATTATAAGCCGGCGTGTTTAGCATGTATTGGCTGACTTGTGCTTCAAATTGGGCGGAAGCAGGCAATAAGACAATCAAGGAAAATAAGCCTGTCAAAAAGCGTTTTATGGTCTTATTTGTGTGTTGATGTGTCATTTGCCGTTTTATTGAATCATTTTTCGACGTGTAAAAATAAAACTCGAAAGAATGTAAAAAATTGTATTCATCAATCGATTTGTTTGATCTTCGGCTTATTTAAGAGATTTCCGTTTAGTTCGCGACAGTCTATTTAAAAAATAAAATCCCGATTGCTTGTCGGGATAGTTGTATGTAAATTTGCGTAATTATCTAATATTCTTCTTCATTAAAGAAAAAATCTTCTTTACTCGGATAATCCGGCCAGATATCTTCTATCGTTTCATAAATTTCTCCTTCATCCTCAATTTCCTGAAGATTTTCAATCACTTCAAGTGGCGCACCCGAACGAATGGCGTAATCAATCAATTCGTCTTTAGTAGCGGGCCAAGGGGCGTCTTCGATTTTTGAAGCCAATTCTAAAGTCCAATACATCGTCGTTAATCAATAATAAGGTTATACATTAAATTTTCTAAAGGTGTGCAAAATTATAAAATAAATTTGTTATGTAGGCTGTTCCCACGAAATTTCTGTTTTGTTATTTTCTTTTAACAAGGTTCGTGCCAATGCGAAGAAATAATCAGATAGTCGGTTTACATAGACAATCACTCGGTTGTCCACCGGATAGACTTCATTCATTTCAATAATTCGGCGTTCGGCTCTTCGGGCTACTGTGCGGCAGATGTGGCATTGCGACGCTGGTTTTGACCCTCCGGGAATAATAAAATTTCGAAGGGGTAAAAGTCCTTCGTCCAATCGATCGATTTCTTTTTCTACAGCCGTGATGTAATCATCTTTCATGACCGATGCCGTTCTAAAATCCGTTTTAGATGTGTCTGTCGCCAGGTTTGATCCGACGGTAAACAACAGATTTTGCATGTTCTGCAAAAAAGTGCCGTTTGTCTCACTTACGCCGAGCGAAACGAGTAACCCAATATTCGCGTTGAGTTCATCCACAGTACCGTAAGCTTCCAATCTCAGATCGGATTTGCTTACCCTTGTTCCGCCAATCAATCCGGTGGAACCTTTATCGCCGGTTTTTGTGTAGAGTTTCATTTTATTGTAAGTTGAGAGTTGTTTCTTTACTTCGTGAAAAGTAAATTGTATTGACTTCAAGTTTGTTACAAAAGTCAAAGCGTCATCTTAAACGTCTTTTTCGGAAAATCTTTATTGAAAAAGACAATCCCGATTTCAAACAAATCCACACAGACCGTTACAGACTCGTGCTTTCGGATTTCATTCCAAGCATCTTCCATATCTTCAGACCAATGTATGTCGTCAAAAATGAAAACAGAATAACGATGAATATGTTCAAGGCACTGTAAAAAATAGTTTAAGGTAGGAGCCTTGCGGTGATTGGCATCGAAGAAGATTACATCCCAATTACCCTTAGTGTTTAGTGTTGGCGAAAGCGTTTCGTCAAGATTCCCCACTATTAATTCAATGTTTTCTAACTGTAGCTTTTCAAAGTTTTCACGCGCTATTTTGACGATTGCTTCACTCCCTTCCATACTTACGCACCGGATATCCGAATTTCCTGAAGCTAAATAGGATGTAGTAATCCCCAAGGAAGTGCCGAGTTCAAGAACCTGTTTTGCTTGTAAAAAATGGACGATGCGATAAAGTAATTGTCCGTATTTACGTTTCTTTAGGGACTTTTTAGCGATGTCCATTACGTGCGTTTCTCGGTCTTGTCCCGTACCGAAGTCTTTCAAATCCAGCACTCGATCGTCAAAATAAAGATGTTCACGCAAGGCTTCAATCTCGGGAAAAATGTAGAACGGATTCTTCTCGTAAATGGCATTCTGCGTAAATCGATAGAGATAGGGCGAATGAATGCCGTGTCCTTTCGTGTTTTTGGCGTTAAGCAGGTGGACGAGATACTTAATTACAAAGCGGATTTTTTTCACAGTAATTTGATTTTTCGCAAAAATAGGGAAATTTAAATGAACTGTAACAAAAAAACGAAGCGGATTTTCCGCTTCGTTGCATATATATTAATCACGAGAATTGTTATCTTCTCGATCCGCTGCTCGAACTTCTACTTGATGTGCCCCCACTGTTAGAAGAACTTCTTGACGCGCTACTGTTGCTTGAACTTCTGCTCGGAGAACTTATAGACCCGCTACTACGCGAACTTGAGCTAGTGCTTCTGCTTGGCGTACTGTAAGTTTTACTACTGCGCGAGCTCGTGCTACTACTTGGAGAGCTGTATGTCCCA
Source organism: Paludibacteraceae bacterium (assembly GCA_047973025.1). GTDB lineage: Bacteria > Bacteroidota > Bacteroidia > Bacteroidales > Paludibacteraceae > UPXZ01. The sequence continues at coordinate 5,365 of JBKEBE010000119.1, read as the reverse complement.
CTACTACGGGAACTCGAACTACTACTTCTTGGTGTTACAGTAGTACTCCTATTCGAGTTGCTACTTCTCGTTGATTGTTCATACGACGAACCTCTGCTCTGAGTTCCTACCGATGAAGAACTTCTGGTAGCGTTGCCGGAACGAACGCCTGAAGAGTTACCGGTAGTGCTTTGAGAACGAGTTTGATTGCCGGTTGAACGCTGTACATCCGAGTTTCGATTGCTACGAACCGTATTCCATTCATTGTTGCTTCTTACCGCGCCTGAGCTTCGCGTCGCGGTTGAATTTCGTGTCATTCCGGAACTTCGAGACACATTGTCGCTACTACGACTTTGAGAATTCCGCGAAGTTACATTCGAGTTACTACGACTTCTCGTGGTATTGTTATTTACAGTCGATCCGGATGAATTTGAATTTCTGTTGCGAGAAGAGCTTATCGCTGAATTATTTCGGTTTGAAGAATTCAAGCTACCCAAGTCGCTTCGATTGTTTACATTGGATCTGTCTGTGTTTCTACTACTGAATGAGCGATTTGGGTTCGCACGTTGATAGTCACTTCGGCTCACTCCTTGTCTCAACTCATTGTAATGGTTGTTTGTTATTCGGTCTGAGTATCTGTATGTATTCCGACTGTTGTCAACATAGATGTTTATGTTGTTTACGTAAACGTTTGTACGAAGTGGATGCCAGTGATGCCAGTAGGAAGGGTAATATCCCCAATAGTAAGGCGAATACCAACGGTAATATCTCGGTCCCCAGAAGAAGGAAAAAATAGGCGGAACATAAACGTAAACGGGTTCAATGATGTAGTATGGACCGTAAATGTAAGGGTCGCCGATTACTTGAACAGAATGATTGCGGCTATTTCTGCGATCGACTACGATGGATGCCACATCCTGAAACATGTCGTATCCTACTACAGCTTGCAATACAACCAAGTGTGTATTCCCTTTGGATGTTTCGATGACGCGAAGATAATCCACTTGTCCGTCACTATTAAGGTCAAGGTTGTTAATGCCCGTATCGTAATCGTTGATTCTTCTTTCAAATTCTTCCAAGTCGCGGGAATCCGCGAATACGTTTGCTACCGCGCGCAAATCAAGATTGTAGCTGATGTCGGCATTTTCAGCTTGCACCGTTACATCCCTGTTGGAATAACGGTTATTTCTTCTACCATAATAATCATCGTCGTAGCCGTATGATTGAGCGTATGTGGAGCATGAAATGAAAGTTAAGGCTGAAACTACGAATGCCATCATGCTTGTAAATTTTGTTTTCATAGTTGTATGGGTTATTTTGAATGTAGGTAAATATTAATTAAATCTTTTTTATCCTCGAGTACCCAATTAAACACAATTTCTGTGCCAACTGAGACTATTATTTTTAATTCACTGATTCATAAAAATTTAATTGTCGAAATTTAGTAATAATACTGTTTATTTTGTATCCGTTTTTTAAAAAAGAAAGACAAAAACAAATCGGGATGTAAAACTGTTCAGTAATGATGTAGAATTGTTAAGAATATAAAAACGCGAAATAATTAAAGAAAAAATTCTTTAATTCCTTTTTTTCTTCAACTAAATGTAGTACTTTTGTACTCTGAAAATTGAAATAAAATCATTAAATTTTAATCAAAATGGCAAATTTAGATTTAAGCAAGTATGGTATAAGTAGTGGTATAGAAATTCTTCATAATCCGACTTACGAAGAACTATTCCAAGCTGAAATGGATCCCGCTAACGAAGGATTCGAAAAAGCAACATTAACAACGACCGGTGCTGTGTCTGTTGATACCGGTAAATTTACCGGTCGTTCTCCTAAAGACAAATTTATTGTTCTTGATGATGTTACCAGAGACACACTTTGGTGGGATGGCAACATCAACAGACCAACTACTCCTGAAGTATTTGATCACTGTAAAGACCTTGTAACCAAACAACTCTCTACTGCTAAAAAAATATATGTAGTTGATACGTTTTGCGGCACCAACGAGGACACACGTATGAAAGTACGTTTTGTTATGGAGGTTGCTTGGCAAGCTCATTTTGTAACGAACATGTTCATCCGTCCTTCGCATTACGAATTGGCTAACTACGGCGAGCCGGATTTTGTCTGCTTGAACGGTTCTAAAACCACTAATCCTAACTGGAAAGAGCAAGGTCTGAACTCCGAAGTGTTTACTTTGTTTGACCTTACTCGTAAAATGCAAGTTATCGGTGGGACATGGTACGGTGGCGAGATGAAAAAAGGTATCTTTGCCTTGATGAACTACTACTTACCACTTCGTGGAATCGCATCCATGCACTGCTCCGCGAATGTTGGTGCGGAAGGTGATGTAGCAGTATTCTTCGGACTTTCCGGAACCGGTAAAACGACTCTCTCCGCTGACCCGAAACGCTACTTAATTGGTGATGACGAGCACGGATGGGACGAGCACGGTGTATTCAACTACGAAGGCGGTTGCTATGCCAAAGTTATCGACCTTGAAAAAGACAAAGAACCGGATATATGGAGAGCTATTCGTCGCGACGCTTTGCTTGAAAATGTTACTGTTCGCGAAGATGGTACGCCTGATTATACGGCGGCAGCTTCCAAAACAGAAAACACGCGTGTTTCTTACCCGATTTATTTTATCAATAAGATTGTTTCTCCCTCTCGCGCCGGACACGCTAAAAAAATTATTTACCTGTCTGCCGACGCGTTTGGCGTATTGCCACCGGTATCCATTTTGGATGACAAATCTGCGCAATACCACTTCCTTTCCGGCTTTACTTCCAAATTAGCAGGAACAGAACGCGGTATTACAGAACCGGTTCCTTCTTTCTCGCCCGCGTTTGGCGAAGCATTCTTGACGCTACATCCGACCATGTACGCTAAAACGTTGATTGGTAAAGCACAAGAACACAACGCGAAGGTTTATCTGGTAAATACCGGATGGAACGGAACCGGAAAACGTATTTCGTTGAAAAATACGCGCGCGATTATTGACGCGATCATTGATGGTTCTATCGAAAATGCTCCGACAACTCAAATCCCTATATTGAACTTAGTTGCTCCTACTGCATTGAATGAAGTTGACACCGAAATTTTAGACCCGCGTAATACTTACGCTGACGTTACTGAATGGGAAAACAAGGCAAAATCGCTTGCCGCTAAATACATCAAAAACTTTGAGCAATACTGCGACAATGACGACGCGAAAGCGTTGGTTGCTTCCGGACCTCAATTGTGATTTGATAAATAATCGATTTTTGAAAAATCCTGCTTCAATTTGGAGCGGGATTTTTTCTTGCGAAGTTATTGTGTTGTAAACATGTACCAAATCTCACAGACAAAGCTGAAATAGAATCCCCATATTACAAAAATAAACTGAATAGCAGGTAATTATGGGCAAACCGGGAGAAATAAACGGGATGAAACAGCCATTTCAACTAACTTTGACACACAAGGGAATGATTAATGGCGTGTTACATGTGTCCGTAATGTAAAAGAATAAATTTTAAACACATGAAAACCTCATGAGCTCAGTCGATCACCAAAGCTTATGAAAATATTGTACCTTCGGGCATATAAACCCACTCAAAGGTACAATTGTGGACGAAACAATTGAATTTGAACAAGTCGTAGCCAAAGGTTGTGGACTTGACGTACACAAAGAAACAGTTGTAGCAACTGTTTCGGGAATAGGAATAAAAAGGGAAACGAGAACGTTTTCAACATTTACGCGCTCTTTGAAAGAATTGAAAGAATGGATTTTATCCTTAGGTATCACCCATGTAGCCATGGAAAGTACGGGGATTTATTGGAAACCGGTGTTCAATATTTTAGAAGGTTCAGGTTTGACTATTTTAATTGTGAATGCCCGACATATAAAATATGTTCCGGGTCATAAAACGGACAAAAAGGATAGTGCATGGATTGCCAAATTGCTTTTGGCCGGACTTCTCAAAGGCAGTTTCGTACCACCGGTAGAAATACGTCAACTGCGTGATATGACCCGTTACCACCGAAAACTGGAAAATGCCATCACGGCAGAGAAAAACAGGATGATAAAAATGCTGGAAGATTCCAACATGAAGCTATCGAGTGTTTTATCCAAGGTTCATGGGGTAAGCGGAACCCGTATTATTGATGCGCTGCCGGAAGGTCAGACATATCCGGTTTACCTTGCTTCGCTTTGTCATGGCAAAGTAAAAGCCGAACAGCAAGATATTGTCATGGCCTTGGAAGGCAACATGACTGAACATCATAAATTTATGATTCGGATTATCCGTCAGGACATTCGCCAGACCGAAAGCTTGATAATAGAACTGGATGCAGAAATAGAGAAACAGTTATTGCCTTATGCCCAAGAGTTGGCTTTATTGTAGCACAGATTCCGGGGGTTGGAGCACAAACCGCGGGAGAATTGATTGCTGAAATTGGAGTTGACATGGAAGTATTTCCTACCGACAAGCACATTAGTTCATGGGCAGGAGTCAGTCCCGGCAACAACGAGAGTGCCGGTAAAAAAAAAGCGGACGAACCACCCACGGAAGCAAACAAGTAAAAGCAATACTCACCGAAACAGCATGGGCAGCATCCCGAACAAAAAATACTTTTCTAAGTTCAAAGTACAAAAAAATGGTAGGCAGACGAGGCAAAAAAAGAACCATTGTTGCATTAGCACACGCCATCTTAGTGATAGCCTATCATTTGATAAAAGAGAAAAATGATTTTGTTGAATTGGGAGCCACCTATATGGACGAAAAAAAACGCGAAGCCCAACTCAAATACTATCAAAAACGGATTGAAGAACTCGGAGCTGAGATACCCGAAAACAAAAGTGCCTGAATAAAGCACATATCCCTAAGGTCGATTTTTACCGGAATGAGTTTTACTACTTTAGTCCGCAACTAAACCACTATGGACTGGAAGTCCATAGGTTTGTTGAAAAGAAAGAATGAAATTCTTTCTACTGTGTGGAAATATGTACTTTTGAAGTATGGAAAACAAACAACGATTTAATGTGAACACAATTTCAATAATTACAGCTCATATTGTTTGGGTTACAAAATATCTTTATAAAGTATTGGATGGAGATATTAAATTTAGATGTAGAACATTGATAAAACAAATTTGTATTACTGAAGATGTTACAATTCTTTCAGGCGTAGTCAGTTCAGACCACATACACCTTCATATTGAGTTTCTCCCAAGCAAATCCATAAGTGATTTAGTTAAAAAACTAAAAGGTAGAACTTCAAGAAGAATACAAGAAGAGTTCCCTCACATCAGTAAAAAATACCGGGAACGAAATTTTTGGGCAATTGGATACGTAGTTTGGAGTACTGGTAACATTACTGACGAAATGGTACAAAATTAT
>JBKEBE010000063.1:0-13247 GCA_047973025.1 Paludibacteraceae bacterium | reverse complement strand
GGTAAACAAGTTACGCGATGTAATGGGTAAACGCGATGGCATCTATACTCTTGACGGCGAAATAGAGCTTGACGATGCTTTTTTCACTACCGAAATTCCCATTGAGTTAAGGAATGAACCCCTTAAACGGGGGCGTGGAAGTCAGAAAAAAACCAAAGTGTTGGTCATTGCCGAAAGCAAAACAGTCGAAAACCCAAAGCCGGGGATAAAACCCAAAAAGGTTGGGCACCTGAAGATGACCGTTATAGACGACCTGAAAGCCGATACAATTACAAAGAATGTCAAAGAGCAAGTAGAACAAACGGCAGATATTATCTCCGATGATTCTACTTCTTACACAAAACCGGAAGGACATGTCCATTCACACGAAGCATCAGTGGTCGCTCCGGAAGAATTGCCAAAAGTCCTTCCTTGGCTCCATACCGCTATCAGCAACGCTAAAAGGCAACTGCTGGGTGTATATTACAAAGTTAAACCCGAATATTTACAATACTACCTCAATCAATTCTGTTATAAATTCAACAGGCGATATTTTGGTAAAAAACAGTTTGACAGATTATTAATCACCGCTGTCAGCTATCCGCCTGACTTCAAATCAAGAATTTACAATAGGAAGAATTACGGATAATCATAATAAATAAATTATCGAATCTTTTTTTTTGTCTTTTTCAAAAATAGAATGATTACAGATATTATAACTTTCGTTGTTGCTTTAGCAGTATTAATCGTGGCTTCCAACTACTTTACGGATGCCGCATCCAAAATTGGTAATTACCTTAAACTGCCCGCTTTTGTCGTTGGTGTTTTTATAGTCGGAATCGGAACTTCACTTCCTGAACTTGTTTCCGGAGTAATGTCAGTCGTTCATGGTAAATCGGAGATTTTGGCAGGTAATATAATCGGAGCAAATATATCTAATTTGTTGTTGGTGACAGGTTTGGCTGTTGTTCTTAATCGGAAAAATATCGACTTGGGGTATACGTATATTTCGACCGATTTGCAATTTTTGATTGGTAGTTTTTTCTATTTTGTTCTGATCGCGTTTGATGGAGTAATCGAATTTTTTGAAGCGATTACGGGAGCGATTATCTTCTTGATTTACAGTTTTCATTTGCTCCGCAATAATAAAACGACAAAAGTTGATGCAGTAGATGTCGATAAACACAAATTTCCGTTGAAGGCTTTGATTATTCTGATACTGAGTGCTGCCGGTGTCTATTTTGGCGCAGATTTTACGGTCTCATCCCTTTCTCACATTGCCGAAGCACTGAACATACCAAACGCCATCATTGCACTTACGCTTTTGTCTTTAGGTACGACATTGCCCGAATTGACCGTAAATATCTCAGCTATTCGAAAAGGTCAGTCCAGTATGGCGGTAGGAAATGTATTGGGCTCGTCCGTTGCCAATACGTTACTCATACCTTCCTTAGGTTCGATATTCGGAGTAATTACTGTCCCGGAAAACTTATTGTCTTTCTCTCTTCCTGTTATGGTAGGGGCAGGTCTGATGTTTTATCTGCTGACGCAGGATAAAAAGATTTCCGTAGCGGAAGGATATTTGTTCTTTGTGCTGTATGGATTGTTTTTGATGAAGATAATCTTATAGTCACGCGCACTCTCATCACAGTGCCGTAAATCATTACTTTAAACAAAAAAAAGAGGATGACCGTATAGAATCACCCCTCTTGGATAAATTACTTTGTTCTTTGAAAATCGGACGCAGGCTATTTGTAGTCAAATTTACATACGATACATATCCAGATTTTCCGGATTAAACTGATTGATGAAAGTTCCATTTTTGCGAACCTCTACTTCGGCATAGTTCAAATACACTTCGGCAGATTTGCGGAATAAATCCATATCATCGCGCGTAGCGTCAAGCAACAACAAGTAGCACATAATGATGTGTCCGGCCATCTCGACTAAGCGACGAGCTTGAAAGTCCAAGTTGTCTTGATTTTTCAGTTCCTCCACGTGTGCTACCGATTTTTCAAATTGGTCGGTCATACTGATCAGTCGTTTGCGCATACTGTTGAATTCCGGATTAATGGTCATGTTTTCATATTCCCGAATTTTATTCAAATACGCGCCGGTAGTAACATAACGGATAGCGGCAACTACTTGCAACTGAGTGGTACCTTCGTAGATGGTTAAGATGCGCGCGTCGCGATAAATACGTTCGCAAGCATAATCTTTCATAAATCCGGAACCACCATGCACTTGGATACTGTCGTAGGCGTTTTGGTTGGCGTATTCACTGGCAAACATTTTTACCAACGGAGTATAAGCATCCGCCAAACGCTGATGTTCTTTGTACTCGGCACGTTCCTCGGGAGTTAACTTGCGTTCTTGTTCGATTCCTTCATAGGCTTTGTAAAGGTCAACAAATCGCGTCGTTTCGTAGAGTAAGGTACGGGAAGCATCTAATTTGGCTTTCATCAACGACAACATCTCGTAAACCGCCGGAAATTGAATAATCTCTTTACCAAACTGCTTGCGGTCGTTTGCGTAGTTAACGGCTTCCTGATAGGCGGCTTCCGATACGCCTACCGACTGCGAACCGACCCCTAACCGTGCGCCGTTCATCAGCGACATGACGTATTTGATAAGTCCCATACGGCGCGTTCCGACAAGTTTTGCGGGCGTGTTGGTAAATACGAGTTCGCAAGTAGGCGAACCTTTGATCCCAAGCTTATTTTCGATGCGACGTACTTTGATGGTATGGTCGAAACGATTGTCCGCGACAAAATAAGATAGCCCGCGCGCATCTTGGGTGCCTTCTTCGGAGCGGGCAAGTACAAGTTTGATTTGCGCGTCTCCATTGGTAATAAATCGTTTCACGCCGTTGAGATACCATTGTCCGTCTTTCTCCGTAGCTTTGAGTTGAACGGCTTGCAGGTCGGAGCCGGCATCAGGTTCTGTCAAGTCCATCGAACAGGTCTCGCCCTGCGTTACGCGAGGAAGAAATTCGGCTTTGGTTGCTTCGTCGGCAAATTCGGCAATTGTTTCGGCACAGTCCTGCAACCCCCAAATATTGGCAAATCCCGCATCACCACGCGACACCAATTCACCGCTCATCACGTAAGGCATCATGGCAAAGTTCAAACCGCCAAATTCACGTGGCAAAGACATGCCGTAAACACCCGCTTTTACCAATTCTTCATGGTTTTCTTGCGTACCTTTCGCGTATTTTACACGACTGCTGATTACCTGTGGACCTTCCTTATCAACGCTTTCTGCGTTCGCCGCGATGGTTTCGCCACTTATTTCGCCGATGATTTCAAGTACTTTGTCGTAGTTGTCAATCGCGTCTTCAAAATCTTGTGGCGCAAAATCAAATTTGTCTTTATCGGCAAAATTACGCTCGCGGAGTGTAACTATTTTCTGCATCAAAGGGTGCGAAAGCTGAAATTTCAGTGCCGGATTATCTGTGTAAAAATTCATGTTGTTACAAAAAAGGGTGAGATGAGAAATACACGGTCAATTGTACTACTTACACCTCGGATTTTATTTCATTTATTTTTAATACGTGATAAAAATGTATCGTAAAGGAAAAGCTATGAATAGGTGAATTGGTATTATCCCAATTTGTTGTTTTTTTACAACCGATTACTTACTATTCTTCTTGTAATATTGAATCATTTTCGGTACGACTTCTTCCACGTTTCCGGTAATTACGTAGTCTGCTATGGCATTTATCGGAGCACTCGGGTCATTGTTGATGGCAATGATTATCGCGCTTTCCTGCATGCCTGCTATGTGTTGGATTTGTCCGGAAATACCACAAGCAACGTACAGTTTTGGGCGAACGGTTACGCCGGTTTGCCCGATTTGACGCTCGTGTTCTGCGAATCCGGCATCAACGGCGGCTCGTGAAGCACCCACTTCGCCCCCGAGTGTATCAGCTAAGTCATAGAGTAGTTTGAAATTATCGGCACTTCCCATGCCGTATCCACCGGCAACGATAACAGGCGCGCCTTTGATGTTTAGTTTCGATTTTTCTACGTGCCTTTCTATCACTTCGATAGCAAAATCTTCATCAGAAACGTATTTGGATACATCCAATTTTCGAACGGTTCCTTTGTATTTCGGGTCTCGAATTTCTTTTTTCATCACACCTTCGCGAACGGTTGCCATTTGTGGGCGGCAGTCGGGGTTTACGATGGTTGCAACGATATTTCCACCGAATGCCGGACGAATTTGATAGAGCAAATTTTCATACGTTTTGCCCGCTTTTCGGTCTTCATAGGTACCTACTTCAAGCGAAGTACAATCTGCAGTAAGCCCACTATACAACGCTGATGAAACCCTCGGTCCTAAGTCGCGTCCAACAGATGTCGCACCCATAAAGGCGATTTGGGGTTTTTCTTCTTTGAAAAGGGTTACTAATACGGATGTGTGGGGAAGCGTAGTGTAAGGCGACAGACGCTTGTCATCGGCAATATGAAGCACGTCCACTCCGTATGGGAATACCTGCTCGCCAATCTTGTCCAGCTGATAGCCAACCGCTACTGCTTCTAATTTACACTTCAACTCATCAGCCAAACTGCGTCCTTTGGTCAGCAGTTCAAGGCTTACCTCGCCAACAATACCGTCTTCTATTTCAAGATATACAAATAAGTTGTTCATGATTTTATCCTATCGTGTGGTTAGCTATTAGTTCTTTCATCATATCTTCGATCTCGGCATCGTTCGCGGTCAGTTTTTTACTTTCTTTAGCCGAGAAGACGACGTTCTTAACACTTTTCACTTTCGTGGGCGATCCTCCCAAACCCAGCCATTGCGGATCGTGTTCGATGTCGGTTACTCCCCATTCATTGATATTCAAATAGGCGTGCGTGTTATAGTCAATGTAATCTGAACTACTTTCTTGACGTTCCGATGGGATTTTAGCATATTTGTACTTCATCATGCGTTTGGCGTTGCGTGGGCGACAAGGCACCGCGGTGCTATTTACCGTAATTAACATGGGTAGCTTCCCTTTCAAAACTTCAATTCCGTTTTCGACGCGGCGTTTTACTGTGATTGAGTTTTGGGTTACATTGAGAATTTCTTCCGCATAGGTTATTTGCGGGAAGCCGAGTTTTTCCGCGACTTGCGGACCTGTCTGCGCGGTGTCCCCGTCAATTGCCTGACGACCGCATATAATCATATCCACTTTGTCCATGTTGCGAATAGCGCAAGACAGTGCGTATGATGTGGCTAAACTATCCGAACCTGCAAACTCGCGACCACTCAGCAAATACCCTTTGTCGGCACCACGATATAGCCCTTCGCGAAGTATCTCGGCAGCGCGGGCGGGACCCATGGAAAGCAGGCTGACGGTGGTTCCGGGAAATTTATCCTTGATGCGAAGCGCCTGTTCCAGCGCGTTGAGATCTTCCGGATTGAAAATGGCAGGAAGCGCGCCACGATTTACCGTGCCGTCGGCTTTCATCGCATCTTTGCCTACGTTATGCGTGTCCGGCACTTGTTTGGCAAGAACAACGATATTAAAACTCATATCTTCTGTTTTTATTAAATTAGTGATAGTACGGTATTTTTGAAGTTAAAAAAGAACACAAAAATAAGCATTAAAATTTGAACGTAAAACAATTGTTGCTATTTAAAGTAATTTTAAACGAAAAAGACGGGATTGATTCTATTTTTTTTCACTACTGACCAACTAAAAAAATTAATCGAACTTTCGTTCATTAATCGGCAGAAAATATCTTTCCCGCAGGAAACAAAGCGATACAGGGCAGAATCCGCATAGTGCTACGAGCTTTTAATCTCGAAGACCGGAAACAGTAACAGCAACACAAGTTTGCTGTGATTGCTATACTTGAGATTATTGGTCCCTGAGAAACCCGCTTTTTTGTCCGAAAATGTCAAAGAGTGTATGAAACTTGACAACTAAAATTGTTTCCATGGCTTTCTCACTTGAAGTAAAAAAAGCCGGTTATCTGAAGAAAAGTATTGTTGTATCTTTGTGTCGCAGCATATTATTTGGATTTTGTTTGATGATATAAAGTTGCAGAGAACCAGCGACTTTGCCAAATCAACATACTGTTATTTTGTTGTAAATCAGCAGGTTTTTTACTTCCGAAAGTTGAGATGGTAATAATACCGGCATATCAATTTTAAATTTTCTGCCAAAAATTATAAGAATTTTAAAATTAAGGTACTAAAATTACATTTACCAATTGAACTTACGGATAAATACAAGAATAAACAAAATTTTACGTGTCAAATTTTCTTGAAATTTTTTTACAAAAATTTTTGCAGATTCAAAAATAGCAGTATCTTTGCATCACTTTTCTAAAAACAAGGGCGTTTAGCTCAGCTGGTTCAGAGCATCTGCCTTACAAGCAGAGGGTCGGCGGTTCGAATCCGTCAACGCCCACAAAATCGAATACAATTTGTATTCGATTTTTTTGTGTATTTATTTCAAAATAGTGAGATTTGTAAATTGTTACAAACCTTGTTATTTGTTTTTTAGCATGAAAAAAATAGGACTTATTTCCGATACACACGGACTGCTTGACGAGCGAATATTCTCTCATTTCAAAAACGAGGATGAAATATGGCATGCCGGAGACTGGGGTTCAATGGATGTTGTAAATAAACTTCAAAAATTCAAGCCTTTGCGTGGTGTATGGGGAAACATTGACGGACAGAACATTCGAATGATGTTTCCTAAAAATTTACGTTTTTTTTGTGAAAAAGTGGACGTATGGCTGACACACATCGGTGGGTATCCGGGCAAGTATGACGCAAGCGTTAAGCACGAAATAGTTAATAACCCGCCGAAACTGTTTGTATGTGGACATTCACATATTCTGAAAGTGAAATACGACAAAACGCTTGACCTGCTACACATTAATCCCGGAGCTGCCGGCAAATATGGTTTTCAGCAGGTACAAACCTTGGTTCGTTTCGTGATTGACGGTTCCGATATTCGAGATTTGGAAGTGATAGAGTTAAGTCCATTGTGAAAAAAACGAGAGCTTCATTTTAACTAATGATGCTCTCGTGATTGAATGGGAGTAGCGGAAAAGACTTGTTTTGAGATAAATTTAATCTTCTTTTCGCTGTGTACCCGGGTATTAACACCGGAGATACATCCGCTATAAACTTTCTCCAAAGTCTTCTTTAAACTTGGCTATCAGTTTTTGAGGCCAGTCATCTACCGGTTCTAATCCGCCCATGAAGAAACGAAGTACCGGAGGTTCGTACACGAATCGCAGGCCGCCAATCAAGGCGCGATTCTCGTATAGCCAAGTCATTCGATCAATCACGTATTTTATTTGCGAGAGCGTAAAAACGCGACGTGGGACGGCTAATCGTAGCAATTCCATGTCAGCATAGGTTTCATTTCCGTACTCATCTCGCTGATTGGAGATAGAGCCCCGTTCCATCCCACGAATTCCGGAGACGAGAAAAAGTGCGGCAGCCAAACTTCCTGCCGGATATTCGGTCTGCGGGATGTGCGAACATACATCCATCGCGTTGATATGCGCTCCCAAAACTCCGGCAGGCCTTACCGTCGAAATGCCGTTCGCATCAAGCGCGTCAACCAAATATTTAATAAATGACGGACTTTGACTGATGACCGTTTCATCCAAGGTCTCGTAAAGTCCAACAGCCATACTTTCGATTTCACGTACAGAAATCCCTCCATAGGTCAAAAAACCTTCAAACAAAGGTACAAATGCTTCTAATTCTTTGTACGTTTCTTCACTATCCGTGCAGATTCCTCCTCCTCGTGACGAGCTTAGTTTGCGGGCGGAGAAATAAACTAAATCAGCCATTTCGGTCATGATTTTGATGATTTCGCCCATGTTGCTGTCCTTGAATTCTTCTTCGCGTTGCAACACGAGAAACGCATTTTCGCCTAATAGACTGGCATCCAATACCAGGCGAATGCCATATTTGTCCGCGATTTGACGCGTGTCTCTCAAATTCTGCACCGAAAAAGGTTGTCCGCCAATTAAGTTGGTAGAGGCTTCCATACGGATAAAAGGAATATTTTTTGCACCGTGCAGTTTAATTATCTCCTCCAATTTTTCGATATTTATATTTCCTTTGAAGGGATGTTTCGAATTCATCACATATGCTTCGTCGTAAAGCAGTTCCGCGATTTTACCCCCATTCTCGGTAATGTGTGCCATCGCCGTAGTGAAGTGGTAGTTCATCGGGATAAGGTTCCCTTTGCGGATATAGGCTTTCGAGATGATGTTTTCTGCCGCTCGACCTTGATGGACAGGCAGTAAATATTTTTTGCCGAGTACATCCTGCACTGCTTTGTGCAGACGCGCGAAACTTTGCGAGCCGGCGTAAGCGTCGTCGGCATGCATCATGGCTGAAAGCTGCTCGTCGCTCATGGCATTGGTACCGCTATCGGTTAGCATGTCGAGAAACACATCCTTTGTGCTTAGTCTGAACGTGTTGTAACCACCTTCTTGCAACGCTTCGAGTCGCCTTTCGATTGGTACCAGGTGAAGTTTTTGAACAATGCGCGTTTTGTGAAGTTCAAGTGGAATGTTTTCTCCGTTGTAGAATTTAATTTCTTGCATGAAAAATGAATTTAGTGTGTGTTATGTATTAAATATGGATTTTTAATCACAAAAGGTTGCAAAATAACAAGAATCTGTGTCAAATCGAAATTTTTATTCGCAAAGATAACGAGAATTCTGTAAAAAAAAATGTTCTGGTCTGGTATGTTAATTCAGGAGATATAAGATATGAAAATCTGCTGATTTACAGACGAATATGTCGAATGGGCTACATGGGGTCAACATCCAAACTGATTCGAAGCGACTTGTATCCACTTGAAGAAAGAATGTTGTTACAGCTATTTTGAATAATTTTCTTAACTCGTTCCGGCGATAAATCTTTTTCCATTTTTAACAGGATATTTTTAATATAATAGTTCTGAACGCGTGATACCAACGGAATGTTGGGACCTAAAACTCGATTTCCGAATAGCTTTAGCATTTCATCCGCCATCAAATGAGCCCCTTTATCCAGTACTCCGGCATCTCGGTGTCGGAGTGTGATTTCGATTAATCGGTAGTAGGGTGGATATCGAAATTTTTCACGTTCAGCCGATTGTGTGTGAAACATACCGGCATAGTCGTTCCGAATGACTTGTCCGATAATGGGATGTTCGGGATTGGATGACTGCAGGACAACCGTACCTCGCTTGTTTTTTCTTCCCGCTCTACCGCTTACCTGTGTCATCAGTTGGAATGCTCGTTCGTGTGAGCGAAAATCAGGAAAATTCAATAAATTATCCGCATTTAATATCCCGACAAGACTTACACGCTCAAAATCAAGCCCTTTTGTTACCATCTGGGTACCCACCAAAATGTCGATTTTTCCCGTTTCAAAATCGCCAATGAGCTTTTCGTAGGATTTTTTTCTGCGCGTCGTGTCCAAATCCATACGAGCGACTCGTGCTTGCGGAAAATGCTCTTGTATTTCCTGTTCAAGTTTTTCCGTTCCGAAACCTCGGTTTACAAGATTGGGTGTATTACATACGGGGCACACTCGCGGAATATCTTCCATATATCCGCAGTAGTGACAGGAAAGTTTATTTGAAAATTTGTGTACAGTGAGACTCACGTCGCAATGTTTGCATTTTCGAACATGACCGCACGCGGTACATTCCAAATAAGGAGCATATCCGCGCCTGTTCTGAAATAAAATTATTTGTTCGTTATTTTCCAATGCAAGACTGATTTTCTCCATCAGAAGGGGAGTAAAATGTCCTTGCATTTGTTTTTTTCGATAGGCTTCTTTGGTATCGACTATCACGATTTCGGGCAATTCAATATCCTGATAGCGCTTATTAAGCTCAACCAACCCGTATTTTCCAATCTTGGTATTAAAATAGGTTTCAATAGCCGGTGTAGCTGTGCCCAACAGTGTTTTAGCACCGTGCATGGAAGCCAGCACAATGGCGGCGTTTCGGGCGTGGTAGCGTGGCGCCGGATCAAACTGCTTGTAGCTCGTTTCGTGCTCTTCGTCCACGATGATAAGTCCTAAATGTCGAAATGGGAGGAAAATGGACGACCGGACGCCGATAATGATTTCATATCCTTTGTTGTTCAGTAGGTTATTCCAGATTTCCACTCGTTCGGCATCAGAAAATTTAGAATGGTAAATTCCCAATTTATTTCCGAAAATTCGCTTTAACCGAGACGTGAGCTGTGTGGTAAGCGCAATCTCCGGCACAAGATACAAGACTTGCTTGTTTTCCGACAAGATTTGCTTTATAAGCTGTACGTAAATCTCGGTTTTCCCGCTGGATGTAATCCCATGAAGTAAAACAACCTGTTTTTCAAGAAATTGATTTTTAATTTCATTGAAAGCTTCTTGTTGAAAATCCGCTAATGGATAGGGGGATTCCGTTTTCAGTTCGGACAAATCCAACCGGCTGATTTCTTTTGAATAAATTTCAAAAACTTCTTTTTCGATTAGGGCATTTAGGATGGCAGGCGACGTGCCGGAAATATCCAACAATTCTTTTTTTGAAATGGATCGGATGTCTTTCTTGCTCAGATGCTTAGAAATATCTAAATAACGCATCAACAGGTCTTGCTGTTTTTTTGCTCTTCCCAGCTCATCAAAAATGACTTTTAATTGTTCTTCGCTTGATGATTTATCGGTTAGCCTGACAAAAGATTGCGTTTTGATGCGGTATTTTTCGGTCAGTTCTTCACTGATTTCGATGGTTCCCTTATCTAACAACAGCTTCAATATCGGCATAATATTTCGCTGTTCGACGGCGTTAGCCAGTTCGAAAACAGTCTTAATATGCCCATCCGAAAGTACATCTAAAATCTTTTGTTCTTTCTCTGTTATTTCCATCTCTCCGTTATAGTCGGCATTTACCTTTACTAGTGTTTCACTTTCTATTTTCAAGCCCGAAGGTATTGCCGCTTGAAATACTTCGCCAATATAACTTTGGTAGTAACTGCTGATCCATTCCCAGAATTTCATTTGCGGAAACCGGAGAATCGGCTTTTCGTCCAACAAATAAATGATTTCTTTCGCCCGGTAAAGTGTTGGCTCGTTGCTGTGGAGAAGGGTGACGATGGCGGTGTACATCTTTTTTTTGCCAAAAGGTACGATAACGCGCATCCCTACCTGAACAACTTCGCTCCATTCGTCCGGTATGGAATAGGTAAATTGGTGACCCAATGGAAGGGGAAGTATTACATCAACGAATTTCATGTACTTATGATTTGTCTTTGAGAGATATCTGAAGAATGCCGTCAATAATTCGTTCGCATGTTAAAGCGACATTAGGTGGCTGTTTCATCTTTTTTTATCTTTGCAAGTAATTTTACTTCACAAAAATACGAATTTCAAGTAACAACTTGCTATAATCAGGTTATAAAATGAATCCGATCGAAATTTTAGAAAAATATTACAATAAAGAAAGTAAACTCTATAAAATTCTTACGACACACAGTATGCAGGTTCGCGACAAAGCACTCGATGTGGCCGCGAAGCATCCCGAACTGGGAGCTGATAGTCATTTTATCCGCGAATCGGCAATGCTTCACGATATTGGGATTTTCTTGACGAATGCCCCCGATATCGAATGCTTTGGAACGCACAAGTACATTGAACACGGCTATTTGGGAGCAGAAATAGTGGCACGCGAAGGATTCTCGAAACACGCTCTTGTCTGTGAACGCCACACGGGCATGGGGTTAAGCATTGAACAGATTATTGCCCGCGATTTGCCGGTGCCTCGTAGAGATATGCGTCCGGTTACTATGGAAGAAAAGATAATTTGTTACGCTGACAAGTTTTTTTCAAAATCAAGATTACATGAGACGCTAAAGGTTGATAGAATTGTTAAAAAATTAGAAAAATATGATGTCACGCAAGGCGCGTTGTTTGTAGAGTGGCACGAAGTTTTTAGATAAATATAAGACTGAAAAAGAGAATTTTAGAGTTGTTAATAAAGGTTAAAGTCGTCAAATATTTGATTCTTGGAGCGAAAAACATGTTTTACAACATATTTATTTTGTAATTTTGCAGCGGAATAAAAGGACGTTAAATCTTAAAAAAGAATAAAAATGTTTACAGAAAAAATTGGCAACAACGCGGGTCTTGTTTGGAGTGCATTGCAAGATGGAGAATTAGAAATAAAATCCATTAAAAAAGCAACAAAACTGACAGAAAAGGATTTAAATCTGGCACTTGGCTGGTTAGCTCGCGAAGGCAAAGTCTCTTTCAACGAAGTTGAAAAAGAAGTATTTGTTTCTTTGGCGTAGTGTTCCGGATTTTTTACAAAGCAAAAAAGCGGAAAGTCGTGTTAGACTTTTCGCTTTTTTTTGTGAACGATACGAAATAATTACCACAGAAAACAACTTGATGTAATTTTCGTAGGATTAGGAAGTTATTTTCGTTTTATTTTTCCCTAATCAAACACGTAGATTTGTTAGATGGGGAATATTTGTGATTTTTCATCTGTTTATAATTTTAATTAACTGATATACAGTTGGAAATATCCTGTATTTGACATAATATTATTCAATGATTGTTTGCTATAATCATACCCTTGTGTGTCAAAGTTATTTTTACATGGCTGTTTCATTCGATTTCCGCGCGATTAGATGTTTGTACCGGTCTAGCACTTCATTCGTAATGTTTTCCCAAGAGTGGGCTACTGTTTTTGAAGCGTTGTCTCCAACGGCAGATAACAGAGATTTGTTTTGAATAATCGTTCGTATTTTCTCGGCAAGCGCAATGGCAGTATTTTGGATTAAAAATCCGTTAAAATTATCCGTAATAATTTCTGAAGTAGTCGAGCCGGCAGTAATAATAGCGGGCGTATGTAGAGCCGCCGCTTCGCGGACGACTAATGGCGCGTTGTCATAGAGTGACGGGAACAAAAATAAATCGGCGGCGGCATAATAAGCTTTCAGCACTTCGCGATCATATATGCTTCCTTTGAAAAATATTTTGTGTTCTAATTCTCTTGCTATAACCATTTGTTTCATGTCCTCTGCCGCGTACCCCGCTCCCACGAAAAACATTTGATAGGGCAAGTCTCTCAGCAAATCAAGTGCTTCGATGATCATCTTGGTATTCTTCTACCAAATATGCTGTCCGTCGAACAAAAAATCGACCTACGATTTGGGTATGTTTAGTTTTTTTTTCGCTTTTATTTTTACGCGCTCAATGGGCTCGTCTGTAACAAAGTCTGTTCCGTTATCTACAACTTCTACTTTTCCCTT